>JANNCL010000238.1:0-7067 GCA_031386565.1 Candidatus Omnitrophota bacterium | reverse complement strand
GCAAGAGAGGTACTTTTTTTCTTTTTTCTTTAAAGTTGGGGGGATTATTCCTTTTCCGGGTGCTCAGGGGATACTGTGGGTCCTGTTTATTAATCTTTGCGCATCATCTGCCGTTCATTTTTCCAAGTTAAGGACCTGGCGTTCGGCGGGTCTTAAATTAAGCCATTTAGGAGTACTCATCTATTTTGTCGCGGCTTTTGCGACGTTTCATCTAACGCAGGAAAGCAATGTGCATTTAATGGAAGGTGAATCAACCAATGTCGGCACTTCGTACAGTGAATGGGAAATAGCTTCCTGGAAGGATGAAGGCGTTAAAAAGGAAGTAAGTGCGAATGACCTAAAAGGAAAAAGGGCCGGGTACAGTTTTTATATGGGGGATAGTAAGATCTATTTGGAACAATTCTATCAGAATTGTAACGCGTTTGCCTCGAGCGAGGAAAAAGAATTAATTCTCAATGCCTCCGGGATCAATATGCTCCAACCAGCGGGGATGGATAAGGAACGGGAAAAGAATGTTGCGGGGGGTGTTTTCAGGATCAATGGTCAGAAAGTCCTGTTATATGGTGATGAAGCGAAGGCCACCAAGGTGGGGAAAAGTTATTTTGTGCTCCGTCATAAGCGTTTTCCGTTGCCATTCGTATTAAAGTTAAAGAAATTCAAAGCCGAATTCCATCCTGGGACAAAAGTAGCCAGCAGTTATGAAAGTTTGGTTGAGGTGATCAAACCTAATGCCACCAGGGATGTGCGTATCTATATGAACAATCCTTTACGTGAGAAGGATTTTACTTTTTATCAGGCATCTTATAGTGTGGACGCGAAGGGTAGGCAGTATTCAACGTTGGCCGTTGTGAAGAATGCCGGTCAAGTGCTGCCTTATATCGCGTGTTTTGTGGTGTTCTTCGGTTTAGCATTGCATTTTATTTTAGCGGCATTGGACCGCAAACGTCTATGAAAAAATTAATGATTCTTTTGATAGGGTTTTTTATTTTAACACCGGTTTCATGGGCTCAAAATGCGCCCAAAATGCTTCGGTCCTACGAGCAATTACAGCGCATTCCGGTTTTGGATAACGGCCGTATTAAACCTCTGGATACATTCGCCCGTAATTTATTATTGCAATTTTCAGGAAAAGATACATATAACCGTCATCCGGCGATCGAATGGTTCGCGCAATTGTTATTTTCACCGGATGTCATTAAAGATAATAAGGTCTTCTTGATCAATAATCCTGATATAGCGGCTGCTTTGTCCATTGAAGCGGCGTATGATCGCCGGTATTCATTTGCAGAGCTTCAGAAATCGGGGAAAAAACTATCGGAACTTGCTGATGCCGCAGGCCGTATCGAGCAAAAACAACGCAGCATTGTTGAGGAAGAGCTTATCCGTGTTTATGAGAATCTGGAAGCATATGCAGGCCTTTCGCAGGTCATGATCTTTGCTTTTCCACATGATGATTTTACCGTCAGAAATCCGGATGTCATCAAAACATTTGGTTTCTCTAAGAATCTCACGGAATTAAGTTTCCTGGATGTGTCTTTGCACGCGCGCGAGCTCCGTGAATTGACGGCTACGCTTGAACATAAGGATAGCGCTCAGTGGGATGAGAATGACCAAGATGCTATGAAATTGCTGAAGAACTTTTTTCGATGGTCAACCACATTCAATAGTTTGCCATTAACCATCATCCCGTCTTCCGTTCAACCGGAGGTATGGTTAAGTCCTTTTGACGCTATTATCAAAGATATAAAGAATGATCAGACAAAAGCTATGTTGAGTTCCCTGCAGAATATGACAGCCGCTTTTTGGGAAGGCGATCAGGTACAATTTGATATGGCGGCCCGCTTATATACAGATGTGATTTATCAGCGTATTGATACCAAAGCACAAAAACGCTTAAACACCTTTTCCTTAGAATTAGCGTATCATGCGCTGATGCCGTTTTTATGGGCGAGAATATTTTATATCCTGGCGTTCATTTGTTTCATTGTTTCGTTGACGTCAGCGGCACGATTTTGGTATAAAGCCGCTTGGGGTCTGATCATTTTAGGTTTTTTACCGCATTTGGGCGCCTTGATCGCCCGTATCATTATCATGGCCAGACCGCCGGTAACCAGCTTGTATGAAACATTTATCTTTGTTGCCTGCATTTGTGTGGCGCTGGGTATTTGGATCGAACGTATTAATAAACAATGGATGGGTATTTTAGTTGCTGCTATCAGCGGCAGTGTTTTCTTGTTCATTGCCGCACGTTACAGCGCTGAAGGTGACACGTTAAAGATGCTGGTGGCAGTATTGAACTCTAATTTCTGGCTGGCAACACATGTGACGACCATCACCATGGGATATGCGGCAACCTGTGTGGCCGGGGTATTAGGTCATATTTGGCTGATCCAGGCCTGTTTTAAAAAGGACAAAGCCACATTAAATAATACATATCAGGTGATGATGATCATTCTGGGCATTTCTTTAACATTAACATTCTTAGGAACAAATTTAGGCGGTATTTGGGCGGATCAAAGCTGGGGACGTTTTTGGGGCTGGGATCCCAAAGAGAACGGAGCGTTGATGATCGTCCTATGGTCCGCAATGCTGTTTCATTTTCGCATTGCCAAGATGATCGGCCCATTGGGCATGTCGGTGGGTGTTTCATTAGGCGTGGTGGTGGTCATGTGGGCCTGGTTTGGTGTTAATTTGTTAAGCATTGGTCTACATTCTTATGGTTTTACTTCCGGTATTGCCAACACTTTATTGGTCTATGTGATAGGCGAGGCTATTTTTCTATCAATAACCGCTTATATTGCTAAAAAAAATGCTTAATGTCGATCAAGCCTTCCGTTTGGTTATAAAGAATGCGCAGCCTTCCAAGATCATTTCTTGCTCTTTAATTGCATCACTAGGAAAGATTTTGAGAGAAGATATTCATGCGGACAGGCCGTATCCTTCTTTTAACAAGTCATTGATGGATGGCATTGGCATCTCATTTAAAGAATGGCTAAAAGGTACCCGTTCATTTCATGTAGAAAAGGTCATACCTCCCGGATGTCCTCAATACCATTTAAAAGACTTACGGCAATGCGTCCATATCATGACTGGTGCAGTGATCCCCAAGGGGGTTGACTGTGTTGTTCCGATCGAGCATGTTCTGTTAAAAGATAATATTGCCCAATTGGATGATGCTATATGTACACGATTGCAATGCATACGGCATAAGGGATCAGACATTAAAGCGGGAGAGGTCGTTTTACGTCAAGGGGAACAATTAAACCCGGCCCATTTAGGTGTCATAGCATCGGTGGGCAAGAAAACAATTCACGTGACGGATCATATTAAAGCGGCCGTTGTTTCCACGGGAGATGAATTAGTCGATATAGGTTTTCCTATTAAGTCCTTTCAGAGCAGGATCTCGAATGCCTATGCATTAAAAGCGGTATTAGAATCGACCTCTTTAGCAAAAGTAGATATGTTCCACTATGGCGATGACCCGCGTTTGTTGCGATCATCCATTGCCAAACTGATTAAAAAATACGACGTGATCATTCTAAGCGGCGGCGTCTCGATGGGTGCTTTTGATCATATACCCAAAGTTTTGGAAGCATTGCATGTCCGTAAAATATTCCATGGTGTCCATCAAAAGCCCGGTAAACCATTTTGGTATGGTATCAGTAAAGAAGGTAAAGCTATTTTTGCTTTACCCGGGAACCCGGCATCAACACTCGTTTGTGCGTATCGGTATATTATTCCTTTTTTATATAAATCTGCCGGAGGCAAATATCAACAGCGATCGATCACTTTAGGGGAAGAACTTAAACTTTCAGGGACGGGCACTATTTTTATCCCTGTTAAGAACGACACTATTATTAAACATGGCGGTTCAGGTGATATTACAGCCTGGGCTCAAGCGGATGGATTTATTGAATATGACACAAGGTCCAAAGAAAATATACGGTCTTATTTTAGCTGGCGGATATAGCAAGCGCATGGGGCAGGACAAGGCACTGCTTGAATTTCACGGGAAACCTCAGGTTACTTATTGTTATGATCTGCTAACACGATTTTGTGGTAAAGTCTTTGTTTCCGCCCGTCCTGATCAAAAATATTTTGATCTGCCAATGCTAAATGATCATGAGAAGTTTTCGAATAAGGGGCCTTTAGGCGGTATCTTGTCTGCCATGACAACTTATCCTGAGGCTTCATGGATCTTATTGGCATGTGATCTACCGTATGTAACAGCAGCAACTATGGAGCATTTAATTGAAAATAGAAAAATTACATCCATAGCGACGGCATTTATTAGTGCGAAAGATGGTTTGCCGGAACCTTTATGCGCCATCTGGGAGGACCATGCGCAAATACGGATATTGGAATTATTCCATCAAGGCATTAAATGCCCGCGTAAGATATTGATCAACTCTGATACTCATTTAATAACATTGCCGTTTGATCATTGGCTTGATAATATCAATTCTCCGGAAGATCTAAAACGATGTTCAAAGGAAACGTTTCCCTAATAGTTTGATTATCAATTGAAATGATCAGGCGTTGGGGTATACTTTAAATAGGATGATTGTGGCCCCTATAATTCATTTAGAAAGTGACTAGACATGTACCGGATTTTGATCGTAGATGACGAACATGACGTTGTCGATTTGACGCGCAAGAGATTGATCAAGGATGGTTATGAAGTTTATCCTGCTTACAATGGTCAAGAAGCCTACCAATTAACAGTTAAGTATGTACCCGATCTGATCATTTCCGATGTGTTGATGCCATTGATGAATGGTTTTGAATTTTGTAAGGCTGTTAGGGATAACGAAAAGACAAAGGATATCCCGATCATCATTATGACCGGTAATCGATCGGATATGCAGGATGCTTTCTTGTTCTTAGGCATTAAAGATATCCTTCACAAACCTTTTAATTTAGATCAATTGGAAGAAAAAATAAAACAGCATCTGGGTTTAGCCATGCATATGCATACCCAGAAAACAAAATTATTATTGCATTGTGTCCGACCGGCTAAAATGTCCGCGGCTAAAGCCGTTGTTGAATCTGTCCCGCAATGGATACCGAAATTCGTTACATCCGGAGCGGAACTGATCGCTCGCGCTAAAGAATTTCAACCGGATGTTGTCGTGGTCGATCTTTTTATGAATGATATGCCTGCTGATGAGGCGATTTTGTGTATTAAAGCAATGCCGGAATTAAAGAGCACAGAGATCCTGACGTATTACAGCCCGATCACGGAAGGGGATGAATATATTATCCAAGCCAGGATGATCGAGATCCAATATTTAAAGATAGCGACCGCGGCTGCAGGTGCTAAGGAGTATCTTGGTCCTTTGAATAATCCGACTAATTTTATCGCCATGTTCGACGATTACCGAAAAGATTTTGCGTGATCCCCTATGATCATTGTTGGTATCAATCATAAAACAGCCCCCATTGATATTCGCGAAAGATTTTTTTTAACACCCGCAGAATCAGATCTATTGTTATTGGAATTAAAAAATAATCCGGCTGTCAGCGAAGCTTTTGTATTGTCTACCTGTAATCGAATCGAAGTTTATTTAAAACGCATCCGTCACGAGCTACCCAAACATTTTCTTTTGGATCTGATATCCAGGATCAAGAAAACGGAATTGCCACAAGATCTTATAAAATGTCTTTATTTTTATGAAGGTCAGGAGGCTATAGAGCATTTGTTAAAAGTTACAAGCGGTTTAGATTCGTTGGTCATTGGCGAGAAACAGATCTTAGGCCAGGTTAAAACAGCTGTTGCCAGGGCCCGAGAACTTGGAACGATCTCAAAGTATTTTAATATTTTAACGAATATCGCCATACGTGCCGGCAAAAAATCACAACAGGAAACAACGATCAGTTTTGGCGGTTCTTCAATCAGCTGGGCCGCTATTGCGATGGCGGAACAGCTTTTAGGGGACATATCAGGTAAAAAGGTTCTGGTCATTGGTGCCGGTAAAATGGGTGAATTGGCATTAAAGAATTTAAATGATAAGGGAGTGGCCAAACTCTATTTGATGAACCGTACCGGTGAAAAAGCCGAAAGTCTGTCCAAGGAATATAATGGCATACCGGCGTCTTTTTGGGATATACAGAACTTATTGGTTGAGATCGATCTTTGTATTTGCTCGGTTGGTGCACCGCATCATATTTTAGATAGTAAGAACCTCCGTGAATTGCTGCCTAAAAGGGATGGAAGAGTGCTGGTTTTTATCGATATTTCGATGCCGCGTAATATCGATCCTCAAATAGGCGCTTTACCCGGAGTTCAATTACGATCGATCGATGACCTCTCGCAAGTTGTTAATGAAAACTTACGCAAACGTCAGGATGCGGTCGGGGATGTGCATACAATTATCCGCCAGAAAATGATCGAGTTTGAGGGGAAACTTCTAAAATTGAAAGAATTGAACAATTCCGATTTCTTTGAACCCACGGAAAACAATATTACATGAAAGATATAGGGTATACCATCTTAGCCGAATTCTTGTTTTTGTTTTTTTTAGGCTATTTCTTAGACCAAAAGTTTGCCACAGGGTATTTGTGGACTTTGATTGGTATTGGTTTAGCATTTGGAATGATCGGTTATGAAATTTGGAAGATAGCAAAGAAATAATTACATATTTGCTTGATTCCCTTATGGTTATAAATTATTATAAATTTTATGCAAGCCTCAGCCCACGCAGAATCATTTCAATTAGATCAATATATCATCCACCACGTCAGGGACTCCAAAGAGTGGCATTTGCCTTTCTTAAGTCCGATTCATTTGCCGGGTTTTTTATCCTTGCATGCGTTGATGCTGGTACTTATTTCAGGGGTATTGATCTATTTATTTTGCGTTGCTTATCGCAAGAATGATCGGGTTCCAACCGGTGTGACCAATGCCTTGGAATTTTTTGTGCAATTTATCCGGGATGAGATCGCTGTTCCCCATCTTGGGGCTAAGGATGGGATAAAATATACGCCGCTTTTTTGTATGCTATTTTTCTTTATTTTGGGGCTTAATATCATTGGCCAGATCCCGTTATTTGCGGCAGCAACCGCCA
>JANNCL010000178.1:0-2376 GCA_031386565.1 Candidatus Omnitrophota bacterium | reverse complement strand
TTTTATGTACAACAAACTCGGAAGACCCATAAAACTTATGGTTTGTTGATTTAGCGCATATACATTATCTAAAAAAACGCCGTACCACTTGCACACACCATGAAAGAACATGCTCATCAGAAAGATCAAGAGTAAAATTCTTCTCAAACCAATAACACGTAAAGCATCCCAATAATTGATCTTAACGTTCCGATTGGCCTCCATCCCAATGCGCGGTCCAAGAAAAAAACCGCCAGCTACGATACACCCTAAGATCGTCGGGACAATGAACAACCAATGCCAAGTAGAAAATTCACTTAAGATCAACCCCAGGGTTGAACCAAAAAATGACGAACCAAAGAAAAGCCCAATAACTCGCCCATGAACTTTTTTTTCAAATATCTTACCCAGCGTCATTAAAGCCATCGGTGTAACAGCCGCAGCGGCAATGCCTGATATAACACGACCTAATAAGATAATATTCATCTGATCAGAGAACAGGCATATCCAACTGCCCAGCGCGAATAGCACGCTGGAAGCGATCATGATCATACGCACAGTATATTTGGTCGCTAAATGCGCATAATATAGTGCACAGAGACCGTAGGGGATCATGTAGAACGAAACGATGGCCGCCACATCCCCGGCCGGCTGATGCAAAGAACGCGCAATCGATGGGATGGTCGCGATCAACGCGGAAATATTAAATGAAATAAGGATCCCGGACAAACAAAACAATGCCAGAATACTCCGGCGATCACTATTTTTGGGCATGTGCTTCTGCTTCAATAACCTTCTTAAAGATCTTCATATTATGCTGTGAGTGTTCGTTGACAAAACCTTCGATCTGCTCTGCCGTAAATTTTGTGAATTTAGGATCCAGTTCAAAATCCTGTATCCAGGTCATCTTGATCCCGTCAGCTTGTTCGTAATAGAACCAGACGATCTTCATGTATTTAAAAGGAAATAAAGGATCAAAACGAGTCGCGTAAGCAAATTTAAGGTCTTTATAAAGCCAACGCTTAGAAACCCAGGACTTACCCTCTTCATCCGTCAAACGAAACGTGATCTCATTCCCCTTACGCTCTAATACATCCGCCTTAGCATATTCATCCCCAAAAAGCTCAGTCCAGCGTTCGATCTGGTTGGAGATGTCAAAAACTAATTCATAAGGCGCGTTGATAACGATTGAATTTACTGTATGTCCCATTTTTTCTCCTTTAATCAATTAGTGCAACAACCCTTGACCAACCAGCGCCCGCATTCTTTACCTTTACAGGCAAGCAACTGATCGTAAAACCAAATGGTTTTGGTATTGTTCCTAAATTACCCAAACGCTCCATGTGGCAGTATTCACGCCTGCGTCCTAGAAAGTGACAAGGCCATATCTTGCTTTTGTCTTTGGTCGTTAGAAACTCTTTGAACATCAAGTAACACGGACGGTCAAGGCCTATGGTATCGATGCCCATCATCTTGATGCCTTGATCTAATAGATACTCAACAGCATCAGGGAGCATGCCGACATATTTATTCACGTAATCATCCGTCCCAAGCAATTTATCGCCACCAGTATAGATCAACACGATATCCATAGGCTTAAGCGTGTAATTGATCTTTTTTAATGCTGCGATCACTTGATCCTTGCCGATCGCATCTGGGAATTTCAAGTGAGTAAAATCCAGCACCACACCCGGGCCGTAGCACCATTCCAGAGGAATATCCATGATCTGCTTGGCTGGTTTGCCTTCACACATACTGCCATAATGAAAAGGGGCATCTACGTGCGAACCCATGTGTACGGAAGAATTAACAATTTCCAGTGATAACATCTCCCCGTCCGGGATCTCCTGGGCCGTTGCCACGCGTTCACCCTTATCAAACCGCTCCTGCCCCCCCGGCTGTTTAGACATCACCACCCAATTAAAATGCTCCACCCCAGCCTTATGCGTGATCCGCTCGATCGTCGCGGCGTGAGTTTCGACTAAACTATCATCAATAGGAAGACTAAGATCAATGATCTTCATATCAGTGTTTGCACCCGCACGTATGACCGCCGCATCCGCCTTCTGAAGACTTGGACATTATAATAGCAACGATCTCATTGACGGAGTGTGTTTTCTTGATCTCATTATCTTTAAGCGCAACGCCCAATTCTTTTTTAAGCGCTACGGAGATCTCGACCATTTCGGTAGAATCCACATCAAGCGATTCATCCAATTTAGCACCCGGCACGATCTCACTGTCTTTTACATCGAGGACTTTTTTCAGGATATTCTTTACCTTTAATTCCAAATCTGTTTGAGTCTGCATATCTAATTTCCTTTCTGTAAGACCAACACACAATTGATACCGCCTCGACCACGGTTGATGATCAGGGCATTCTTGATATTCTTTTCG
>JANNCL010000176.1:0-2630 GCA_031386565.1 Candidatus Omnitrophota bacterium | reverse complement strand
ATCTTTGCTTGAGTATGCTCAAATCTGGCGAATCTTACAATCCATCGCGGGTCTTTATGCCAGTTTAAGAAAGATCAGTACTGCTCTTTGACAACTTTTTTTACTTCGTTTTTAATACTTGACTCTTTATAGGATGTCTTATAAAATAGTGACCGGCGCTATTTTATCCTATCTAACAAAATGAGCAAGAGGTAAAGCAGGATCGATGAACAGGTCGGATGGATTGAGGATCGGACGAATGCTGATGATGTTGAATTCAAAACCCTGAAAAGACCCAAGCTGCGTTAAAGCCTTATTGGCAAACTGCAGATCTGTCTGACCTGGTGAGCCATTATTTTCAAATTGTATCGCATGCTTTGTTTGAGACAGGTCCAGACCGCCGGGTGCCTTGGCCCCATCCCCGTTATTTCCATTAACAAAATATTCATCGTAGGGCACATACGCCTGCACCACTTTTTGTTGAGGGCCTCGCCCATTGATCATCACATTGATCATACGATGCAGCTTCGTAAATACTCGCCTGCGGCGTTCTTCTTCAATAAAGCCGATATCGGTATTACCAAGCCTGCCCTCTAAGAACTTCTTTCTCTCTATCTCACCCTGTCCATTCTCATAACTCGCATTGATCATCGGAATAATGATGTCTTTAATAAAATGCAGCGGTATGCCAATGAAATCCGGATCACCCTTGACCTGATCTATCAATTGCTGAATAAGTTCAACCGCCTCTGATCCCGCCGTGACAATACCATTAAACACGTGATACTGTTTGATCCACTTATCCTGTACTTTGTATCCTCGATCTGCCAGATTTGAATACTGCGGACTGCTGCCAAGACCATTCTCCGTCCTGGTTTTATTCTCTTTTAAAATAGCGTCGAGGTTGCTTTGTTCATAAACCTTATCGACAAAAGCATTGCCGTTGCGCGCCACATCGGTGATGACATTGCCATACTCCTGCAAACTTTCTCCGGATTTTCTGGACGTATGCAGCGTAAAACCATTCCATGACCATGAACCGACAGGGCCGTAATACTCATTCTTAGACTGAATGATCATATGCCCTGGACTGGTATGATCATTTACATCCGCTCTTCCAATCAAACGATACCCAGTCTTGATCGCCCAAGCTAATTGTGCATGACCTGCATTCTTGTCATGTAAAACATACATTACTTTCTCTCCGGGCTTATTGGGGAACCGGCGAATAGCTTCCAGATAATCGCCGCCATTACCCTGTTGACCAAAATAATCCACCACGACCTGCGTATCCTCATTGTTCCTGATAAAATGCCCCCGCTGGCTTAAAACGTAACCACGAAGATCACCGAGCTCCTCAGAACTAGCCGATATGACCACGATCTTATTTATTCGGGGAGCCTGCAAGTTATTCTCGATCTGCCATTGTTCTTGGGCATCCATTTCCGAGAGCCTTTTCATATCATTACGCACCTCATCCCTGCTGCGTACAGGTTGGCCTATCTCCGGCAGGAGTTTCTTTAGCTTTTTCTGTATCAGTTTCTCTGTGTCCATCCATGGCATGCTGAGGATCTTCACATGCAGCCACCAGTACATACTTAGTGATAATGAAACTCCCGAAAACGCACCTAAGAACGACGATGTCACGCTCACAAAACCGAATGATCCAAGAACCGCGCCCGCCACTATTGACCCTAGACCAAACACCAAGAACGTACGGCTGGCCAGTCTTCTGTACTTCCCGTATTCCGCCGTTATAGGAGCATTCAAACTTTCCATACTCTCTGCATTCTCAAGTACCTCGCGAAAACGTTTCTTACTTTCACTCAATAAGCCCGGTAGATCTGGATAAAGGCCAGGGACGATCCTGTTACCCGCATTAAATATTTCCGGCAACTCCGCTAAAATGATCCGTTGAGGAACGTCAATATGCAACTTATGCGCCAAGATCGCCCGAAGAGTAGGATAATAACCGAATTTCTCAAAATACTTAGTCCACTTCCCCTCATCCCCGAACTTATACCCCATGGTCTTATCGAACGTCGCAAAAAGGTCAAAGAACTTGTGCATCATCAAGGCATATTGGTAATATTCATCCAGCGTCCTTATCTGATCAAATAACTGTTCCTGTTGAGCAGGTGACAGCCCCGGCTGTTCTTCCCTGATCTGCGCGATCGTATACATGGAGACATGATACAGGTCAATGAAGGTTGCCCACGTTACCCTGAGCTCTTTATGCCGAAGTTTAAATTGAGGATCAGATTGAATATTGCCGGCTGGTTGAAATGGCATGACCCGGATAGTCTCACGGGCATTATTAAGGATTATATTGAACCTATCCATTAATGCTTCTGGTTTAAGCGGAACATCTCCCGCATGCGCATATCGCGATAAAACCTGAACATTATCGAACCATGTTGTTAGAGGAAGCACACTTTCCGAAACAATCGACCCAGACAGGTTTTCCATGACAACGTTATCATGTTTATTATTGCCATTTGCCCCGTTCTTTCTAGGAGCGAGTATCTCCCGGCGAGATAATGCAATGAGCTGATCCAAAGGCATTTTTACCTTTTTAAACTTTCCCCTGAGCCAGAACAATGTCCCGGTCGCTAATGCCGCCGCGGAAGCGCCCATGCCCCATAACTGCA
>JANNCL010000135.1:0-2780 GCA_031386565.1 Candidatus Omnitrophota bacterium | reverse complement strand
GCGTTACCCTGAAGCGACCAATGCTAAAATGGTGCGTAATTGCGAATGCCGTACCACGGAATTCTTGATCGATCCGGCAGGATATGTTTTTCGATGCCATTCCGATCTATATGCGAATCGCTTTCCATTAGGACATTTATTGGACACAGAACCCCCGAAATTATTAGGCGAGTGGGTGCCGTGTGCTGTTTATGGCAAATGTAATTCTTGCGATATCAAGGTAAAAAATAACCGTTTTCAAGAATATGGACATTCCTCAGTTGAAATACGCGCGATCGGTGAACCGTATGCAGAAAATCAAGAACATGTTGATGAAGTTGTCAATACTTACGGTAAACAAGACGCGACTGCAGGAGCCGTTCACCGTTAGTCCTCATTGATCTTTAAGATGTATCCATGAAACATAAAAGAAAAATTCTGATCATTAAAACAGGCTTCTCTGAATTTCTTGATCGCGGTATTTCCACGACGGTAAGTCTTGGCGATGTGTTGATATGTACCGCTCTTTTACATGCATATAAGAATGATGATGTTACCTGGGTCACGGATTGGCAGGCCAAACAGCTTCTTAAGAAGAATCCATATATCGGACAGCTGCTTATTTTTAGTACAAAAGTGATGCGCGATATTTCTTTGGAACAATATGATGTGCTGATCAATTTAGAGAAAGATATTGGTATTTGTACCCTGATCAATGGGATATCATCCAAGAAAAAATATGGATTTTATTTTAACGATAAATCACATCAGATCACCACACGTAAAAGATCAACGCGATATTTATTGTCCGGTCAGGAAAACCAGCGTGATATTCCGAAGAATGCCTTAGAATTATTGTTTGAGACGGTTGGTAAGAAGTGGAATGGACAGGGGCTGATCCTTGGGAATAATCGAAGACCGCATATCAAATATGACGTAGGGTTCAATCATTCTGTGGGAAGTAAGTGGCCGACTAAAGCTTGGCCGATGGATCACTGGAAAAAGTTGGAGATGTTGCTACAAGGTAAGAGTTCCGTCAGCTGGCAACAAGGTCATAAGAATTTAACAAAATATATTGAATGGATTGACAGCTGCCGTATTATTGTGACGTCAGATTCGTTGGGGCAGGCGATAGGTCAGGCATTAGGCAAGAAAGTCATTACGCTGTATGGGCCGACGAATTATTTGCGCATGCAGGGTATACCGAATGTCGAGGTCATTGCCTCGACGATCAATTGCCCGCAAATGCCTTGTTATATGCCGTATTGTACGAATAAAGATTTTTGCATGAATTACATTTTACCTGAGAATGTCGCACGCACGTGCAAGGAGTATCTATCATGATCAAGAATGTGTTTGTTACTGGGGGCGCGGGATATGTTGGGGCCGTACTTATCCCAAAGCTATTGAAAGCCGGATATAACGTTAAGGTCCTGGACCTTTTTCTTTATGGTGAAGATGTTTTTAAGTCGGTTGATGCTGATGCCAGATTAACGTGTATCAAGGGCGATATACGGGATGTAGCATTGTTAGAGAAAGAGATACCTGGGACGGATGCTGTCATCCATTTGGCATGTATATCGAATGACCCAAGTTATGAGTTAAATCCTAATTTGGCCAAGACCATAAATTATGATGCTTTCATCCCGCTGGTGGCGATTTCCAAGAAAAATAAGGTAAAGCGCTTTATCTATGCCTCTAGTTCCAGCGTCTATGGGGTTAAAGAAACGCCTAATGTGACGGAAGACCTTCCTCTGGAGCCTTTGACGGATTATTCAAAATATAAGGCTTTATGCGAAGATGTTCTTTTGAAAGAACAAACAAAAGATTTTACGGTGTTGATCCTTCGACCTGCGACAGTTTGCGGATATTCGCCGCGTTTACGTTTGGACTTAACGGTTAATATCCTGACAAATCATGCGATCAATAACAATCGCATCAAGGTTTTCGGCGGAGATCAAAAACGTCCCAATATTCATATTGAGGATATGACGGATCTATACATCGAATCGTTAAAATACCCCAGTGAAAAGATCGCTGGCAAGATCTTTAATGCCGGATATGAGAATCATTCGGTCAGTCAGATCGCGCAAATGGTCAAAGATAATCTAAATAGACCATCCATTGAGATCGTTGTTGAACCGACCAATGATAATCGCTCGTATCATATTTCTTCTGAAAAGATATTAAAAGAATTAGGATTCAAACCTAAACACACGATTGCGGATGCAGTCATCGACCTGCGCAAGGCTTTTGAGTCTGGTAAAGTGCCAAATTCGATGACGGATAATAAATACTACAATATTAAGACCATGCAGACGGTTAATTTACAATGAGCCAGATCCAAGAACAATTGTTAGAGCAAATGATCAAGATCCGTCAAGCGGAAGAAAAGATCGTTGCTGTTTATGCAAAAGAACAAATGATGAAAACCCCGACGCATTTATCAATTGGTCAGGAGGCTGTGTCCGCGGGGCTTTCATTAGCATTAAGACCTGACGACCAAGTCTTTACGGGGCATCGCTGCCATGCGGCCTATTTGGCTAAGGGCGGTGATTTTAACGGTTTCTTTGCGGAATTATGCGGCCGTGTCACGGGTGTATCGCGCGGCAGAGCGGGGTCTGCGCATTTGACCGATCCATCTGTACATGTGTATTCTTCGCCTATATTAGGGGCGATGATACCGGTGGCGGTGGGTGCAGCGCTCTCTTTTAAGATGGACAAAAAGGATAATGTGGCGGTCTCTATCTTTGGGGATGCAACGATCGAAGAGGGGGTTTTTCCTGAGAGTGTTAATTTTG
>JANNCL010000092.1:0-16399 GCA_031386565.1 Candidatus Omnitrophota bacterium | reverse complement strand
ATCATCCTTAGGCAGGGGTTCATAAACGATCTTTGCCTTTGGATTATAGAATTTCTTGATCAACTGCGCGAATTCCAAAATGGTGAATTCCCTGGGATTACCGACATTAACGGGACCTGTTTCTTTAGACAACAACAACCGTGTTACACCATCGACTAGGTCGTCCACATAACAAAATGAACGGGTCTGCTTGCCGGTGCCATAAACGGTCAACGGTTTATTACTTAAGATCTGATCGATAAAATTCGGCACCACCCGGCCGTCCTTGACCATCATGCGCGGTCCATAGGTGTTAAAGATGCGCACGATCTTGACATTGACCTTGTCACAGCGATGATAGACCATGGTGATGGCCTCGGCATAACGCTTGGCCTCGTCATACATGCTGCGCGGGCCGTTGGGATTGACATTGCCCCAATAGCTCTCTTTTTGGGGATGCTGCAATGGATCACCGTAAACTTCGGAGGTTGAGGCTAATAAGAAAACGGCTTTTTTCTGTTTCGCGATCTCCAGGCAGTTCTGTGTTCCCTGCGCTCCCACCATCATCGTCGCTAGTTGATGCTTGACATAATCAATGGGCGACGCGGGAGAGGCGAAATGCAGGATATAATGCACCGCACCGGCTAACTTCAAAGGTTTGGAAATATCATGCCGGATGAACTTAAAATCCTTGATTTTGGCCAAATGCGCGATATTGCGCCGGCTGCCGGTGATCAGATTATCGACGGCGATCACCTTATAACCTTTATTGATGAACCAATCGCATAAATGACTGCCGACGAACCCTGCCCCACCTGTCACGATCACGGTCTTTTTCATAAACGAACGATCTTTCTATCTTGAGTATGGTTATAAATATTCTTCACATCAAATATCTTCTTCGCATGCTCTAGCACAAGAGCATAATCGACCTTGGAATGGTCGACAGCCACGACCACCACATCATAACGTTTCAGCGCCGCAGATGTCAGCGCTATGCCCTCCATGTCCAACCCATCCACTTTCAAGAAAGGGATCATCGGATCATAAAAATCCACCTTAGCACGCCGGCGCAGCACATCGATCAACTTGATCGCCGGTGATTTACGCAGATCTTTCACGTCTTTTTTATACGTAACCCCTAAAACCAATACCTTTACTTTTTCCAGCGGCTTTTTCACCGCTTCTTCCAGCCGATGCGCCACATACAGCGGCATATGGGCATTGGTCTCAGCAGCTAATTTAATGAATTTGGAATTAAATCCATAGCGTTTGGCTTTCCAATACAAGTACAGCGGATCTTCCGGGATGCAATGCCCACCGACACCAAGCCCAGGGTAAAACGGCATGAAGCCGAAAGGTTTTGTTTTGGCCGCGTCAATGACTTCCCACACATCAATGCCTAGCTTATGACACGTCTGTGCGATCTCGTTGATCCAGCCGATATTCACGATACGGAACGAGTTCTCAAGCAATTTGGTCATCTCCGCGGCTTTCGGAGAAGAAACAACATGCACCTGTTTGATGACCGCACGATACAGCTGCGCCGTCAATATGGTGCAATTTGCCGTCATTCCGCCAACGACTTTCGGAATAGAACTTACTTCAAAATGTTTATTGCCGGGATCAATGCGTTCCGGCGAAAAAGCCAAAAAGAAATCCCGCCCGGCTTTAAGGCCGCTTTTCTCAAGTTCCGGCCGGATCAATTCATCGGTCGTCCCGGGATATGTCGTGCTTTCCAGAATGACCAGTGCGCCTTTTTTCATATATTTCGCGGTTGACCTGACCGCGCTTAAAATAAATGAAACATCCGGCGTGTATTTTCGCTTAATGGGGGTCGGCACACAGATCAAGATGGCATCCGCGGATCGCAGAACGGTCATATCCGTCGTCGGTATAAAACGATGCCCTTGCAATACCGCATGCACTTGAGATGCATGGATATCGGTGATATAACTCTTACCGGTCTTTAAAGCATCCACCCGATGCTCATTGGTATCCACCCCGAAGGTCTTAAATCCCTTGCGTGCGAAAGACAATGCCAACGGCAACCCGACATACCCTAACCCAATGACCGCGATGACCGCCTGATGTCCGCTGATCTTCTTGGCTAATGCACTGACATGGGGCATATTACTTTCCCCTGCCGATGCCGTAATATTCAAAGCCCAATTCTTCCATCATGTTAGGATCAAGGAAATTCCGTCCGTCGAAAACTACCGGCTGACGCATGGCAGCCTGAACCTGCCGAAAATTAATATCCCTAAATTCTGCCCATTCGGTCAGAAGGACCAAACAATCGCAATCTTCCGCCGCTTCATAAGCATCCTCGCACAACTTGACACCCTTTAATTCCCGATGCGCATGCTCAAGCGCTTTAGGATCATACGCTTTGATCTTCGCACCTTCCGCCTGCAGCATCCGGATGATCTCGATCGCCGCGGAATTACGGATGTCGTCGGTGTTCGGCTTGAACGCGACCCCCCACACACCGATCGTCTTATCCTTGATGTTCCACAATTTCTCTTCGATAAAACGCACGAACCAGCGTCGCTGTTCATCGTTGATCAATCGCACGCTCTTAAGCAAAGAAAAATCATATCCGCTTTTCTCGCTCAAGCGGACAAAGGCATCCACGTCCTTCGGAAAACAGCTGCCGCCATACCCGATACCGGCATCGAGGAATTGACGGCCGATGCGTTTATCCAGCCCCATGCCTTCCGCCACCATGAGCACATCCGCACCAACACGGTCGCAGATCTGGGACACGGCGTTGATAAAGGAGATCTTCGTCGCCAAAAATGAATTCGACGCGTGCTTGATCATCTCCGCCGAAGCGGTATTGGTCACCAAGATCCTGGTCTTGAGCGGCTTATAGATCTCCCGTAAGAGGTCTTCCGCTTTCTTGGACTCCACACCCAAGACTACACGATCAGGGTTCATGAAATCACTGACCGCACTGCCTTCTTTTAAGAATTCAGGATTGGAAGCCACATCAAAATCTAATAATATCTTATGTCCCTTCTTGAATTTCTGCGGCAAGTTCAATTGAATGGTCCGGCGGATCTTGTTCCCCGTTTCCGCCGGGACTGTTGACTTCTCAACGATCAATTTATAGGAGTCCATGCTCAAAGCGATCTCTCGCGCCACATTTTCGATATAGGTCAGATCCGCATCGCCGTTGGGTTTAGAGGGCGTCGGAACAGCCAGAAAAATAACTGTCGACTTCGAGGTCGCATCTTTAATGGAACCGGTAAAGGACAATCGCTTCTTCTTAACGCATTCCTTCATCAATTCCTGCAAGCCGGGCTCATAAATGGGCAACTCGCCCCGCTTTAATTTTTTGATCTTATCGGGATTATTGTCCACGCTGATCACATGATGTCCAATGTGTGCCAAACAAACACCCGTGACCAGACCTACATACCCTGAACCGATGATGGCGATATTCATGACGTGATGCGCTCCTATTCTATGCGTTAATTGACCTTAAAAGCCTGTTGCTGACTGTGATCCCGCCTTGCGCTCATGGAAGGTGGAACTAAATAACTGTAACGGTTGATCCGGGAAAGCTTTTAACTTGAAGGACATCAAGAATTCAATGCCGCTCCCACGGGTCTGACCATAGATCATATTCATTTCCCATTCATGCATATCCCGGGTGAGTGTATAATTTTCCTCCCTTAAAGCCCCCGTACCGACATCAAAACGGTCATACATCTTAATGCGCCACTTAGGATTAATGATATAGGCGATCTGAGTGATCAATTGATGATCTTGGCCTCGGGCAAAACGGTCCCCTATATCAAAACCATACTTATTATCCTTGGTCACATAAAAATCAAGATTCGACTCAGCAAAACGATTATGCTTGTGATCAATGGTCGTTTCGCTGACAAATCTCAGCCAATCAACCGGGGTGATCTCTAGTAAATTCTTGACCGGACTTAACTGACCGCCGCGTCCTGTTTGCTTGATCAGATAATCGACCGTTGCCAGATCACGCACCAGATCCACGATCTTGGCCTTACGTTTCGTTTGTAATTTATTTTCCAATGAGAATGTGATGCGATGGTCCTGAGACAAGCCGTCGATCGCAGCATCGAACTGATTTAATCGGGATGCCGTGAATGTGGGCGTATGCTGATATCGATAAGAAACGCCGGGGGCGATGATATGACGAAGACGGGTGATGTCAGTGCCGAACAAACCGCGTTCCAATTCCATCACCTTCATGAAACGGGCACTAAGATCCGTCCCGGTCTTGAACATCTGCCGCACCACATCCGTTGGCCTACGATCGTCAATGGTGCGACTATAATAAGTCGTCTCGCCGCCCACCATGGGCGTAAATTGGACGAAACCGATATGCGTAGGATAAGTTACCTCGTTATTCGAATCCACCCGTAAAGTCTTTCTCCTATCTTCCGTCGGAGATGCTTGACGATTCACTAAATTGGAAAAACTATCCTCGGTCTTCAGATAAAAACCGCTGCCGCCAATGGGCTGACCGGCCAAGGAATACGTGATCTCCGGCGTCCGATCAACGGCCTGCACAAAACGATTGACCCGATGGTCGACACGCACGCTCAAACTGCCCGCGGGCAAAGTACGATTCAGATAAAAATACGTAGAAGGATTTGATTCACGGCGATACTCCCGTTCAAAATAACGTTTTAATATCACATCATCGCTCATGCGATAATATTGCATGACCGCCTGGGTCTTGTCGTCGATGTTCCATTGATGCCGCCATTCCAAGCGATACCGTTCATTCTGTACTGTCGGGGAAACTTTTGCGGCCCATGGATGTTTGGCCGCGATCTGCCGTTCATTGATAAAATAATACCGCATGATGCCCGATCCGAACGACGGTGTATTATACCGATTATCCGCCCCCAAACCAAAACCCATCCGTTCATAGCCATCAACATGGATGGTTGTCTTAAAATAATCATTGATCTTGAAGCGCGACTGGGTCATCAGGAAAAGCCCAAGGTCTTTCTTATATCCGGGCTCAAATGTGAACCACGGCTTTTCTTTCAGGTCCTGGGTGAATTTCATGAAATACATGACCGGAACAGGGCCTAAGAACATCGTGACGCCGCGGGCGACCGCTTTATCCCCCGGCCAGACATCCAAGGTGCGGCTCTGCATCCGATAATGCGGATGGTCAAGGTCACAGGTCGTCAAGAAGCCGTCTTTCATCAGGATATGACCGTCGGCATCCTTATCGATATGCTGTCCCTTGATCTGGAAGGGCTCATTGAAAATACGCACATTATCAAATGAACCGGCCGTGGTACCGAAATTATACGTGCCGCTATCCGCGTCCACTTGAAATTGAGGCGTGTCCAAATACATCGTGCCGCTGGCCTTGACCACCTTGGTGTCACGATCGATCTCGAGAGAATCCGCCTTCAGTACGCTGTCACCCGACTTGACAACGGCATTGCCGTGAGCTTTGGCCACATTCTGCTGCGCGGTATATTCAACCTGATCTGCCTGCATCTCCACAGGACCTGAAGGTTTCTTGAAATCCAAAGACATCTTATTCTTCTTTAGATCTTTGATCGTTTTCCCCTGATCACCTTCAGTAACATCCCATTGGGCATGCACCTTAAGCGGCAGACAAAGAATGATCAGGAGTGTTAGATATTTATAAACTTTTTGCATGATTTACCAGAACTTGAGCGCCGATGATACCGGCGTCATTGCCTAATTTTGCCCTGACGATCTTGACTTTTTTTCTATGTGTGATCATCACCCGCGTATCGATCACCTGCTGCGCAGCCTTGAACAAATATTTATGATTATTAGAAACCCCTCCGCCAATGATGATGACCTGAGGATTAAGCAAATTAACAACCGCTGTTAAACCATTGCCTAGATGAACGGCTGTTTCCTTCCAGAATCGCAAAGCCTTAGGATCATTCTTATTCGCTTTTTCGAACATGGTCTCCAATGTCATATCGCTGCGGCCCATGAGCACATTGGCCCGTTCCACCAGCCGGCTATTGCCGATATAACTTTCCAAACATCCAAAACCGCCGCAATTACATTGAGGCCCCACCTCATTGAGCGGTAAATGCCCCAATTCGCCCGCCGCATTATGAGCACCGCGATATAATCTGTCGCCTAAGACCAAACCACTGCCAACGCCGGTCCCCAATGTCAAACAGATCAAGTCTTTAAAGCCTTTACCGGCCCCTTTTTGCCATTCCGCCAACGTGATCAATTTCACATCATTGTCGATATAAACAGGGATATGCAGACGGGCCTCCAACAGCTTCTTTAACGGCACATTCTTCCAACCGGGAATATTCGGCAAAAAACGCACCATACCAGCATTGAAATCAATAGGCCCCGGCAATCCAATACCCACCCCGTTAACGTGCGCCTTTTTTAAGCCGGCATCAGTAATGATCCGATCGATATGATGCGCCAACGCATCGATCAGTTTTATTTTACTAGACGCGAAAGCTTTTGTGGCAAAATGGTTTCTGGCAATAACATGACCAGACTCATTCAGAACCCCGATCTTGATATTGGTCCCGCCAACATCAACACCAATAGTATATATACTCATATAAAACCTTATTTTGATTTGATATAAAATCGGACGCGGTTATTTTACTGTATTTAACCGAAGGATTCCAGAGTTTTTATCAACAAAAATGATTATTTAGAAGCCAAACGTTTGCTTTTGGTATATTCGAGCAATTCTTTGACCATGGCGTGCATGCGGGTGGCGGCTTTGCGGATGCCTTGCAGACTTTCCATATTCTTTTCATCTAAGGTGGGACCGGCGTGCTGTTCGATATAGGAACAGTAGGCGATCATCATGGTCAAAGGGTTTAAGATATCGTGGCCCATCAGATGGATGAACTTGTCTAAATCCTCATTGACCGTCTTTAAATCTTTATTCTGCCGCTCGATGTGTGTCTTATACTCTTCCAGCTTACGGCTCATATCATTGAATGCTTTGGCTAAATTGGCAACCTCATCATTGGAAGTCGCCACGACTTGCACGTTAAAATTACCGTCCCCTACGGATTCAACAGCCTTGCTTAGCTGATTAATGGGACGCACAATGGATGAAACGATCCACAGCGCCAGAAAAAAAGCCAGACAAAAAACAACGATGAGTAAATAAACAAATCGTTTGAACGCATACTTTTCCCATTGTTTGGCCTGATCCAGCGAGGACATCAATGATTCCTGTACGGTCTTTAATATCTTGGCCACATCCTTAGTGAGCTTATTCTCATCATTCTGGAATTTTTCCAGATCCTCGATGGAAAGTTTGAATCCGCCCGCTTCGACGGCCTTTAACATATTCATGATACCCGTGTCATAATCCGTACGCACTGCCTCGAGACGGGTCAATCCTTCACGCACCTCCAGCATCGTAGGTTTTTGCTCATCCAGGATATTAAAGCTGGAAGCCCCTTGGGAAAGATCCTTCGCGCGCTGTGCCTGACCGACTGCATCCTTGGAATATTGTTCATAGGTAGCGCGGATACCCTTAAGCTGGTCCTGCAAATAACTGCTGCGGGCAAACGTGGTCTGCTCGAATCCTAGCTCTTCGGAAATACTGATCAACTGCTGCAAAAGGACATTCTTTTGTAATTGGATCTGATAAACACTGTTGACCCCGCGCATCAAGGCCACGTCGAACGTGACCATGGCGGAATATTCCAGACGGATCTGCCGCATCTGGTTCAAACCGCTCCATGCCGAGAAAGAAAGCCCGCTCAAGAGCAGAACGATCAATAGGATTATCTTATTTGATATCTTCATGACGCCTTATTATACTCCCCAAAAACAATAATGCAATTACGTCCCGCAGATTTTGCGCGGTATAACGCCCAGTCCGCCTTGTCGATCAATTCTTCCGCCGTTTTACCGTCGGAAGGATATGACGCGACGCCTAAGCTGATGGTCACGCGTAATGTGGCATCATACGCACGGATCTTTTTGCTTTCCATTGTTTTTCGGATACGTTCCGCCACAAAAGCGGCGCCCTGAGCATCCGTATCAGGTAGAACCACGCAGAATTCCTCCCCGCCATAGCGTCCCACAATATCGATCTCACGCACACTTTCTTTAAGCACGGCGGCTAATTGCCGTAACACTTCATCACCGGTCAAATGCCCGTACTGATCATTGATCTTCTTAAAATGGTCAGCATCGACCAGCAGGAATGACATCTTACTTTTACGCAATTGAGAACGCTTCAGTTCTTCCTCAAACCGTTCCAAGAAATACCGGCGGGTATACGCCCCGGTCAACGCATCGGTGATGGCCAACGTTTCGATCTCTTTGTAAAGCTTAATGCGTAAATACGCCAGCGCGAATTGATGCGCCAAAATGGTGAATTTATCCTTATCCCTATCGGACACGCCCTTATAGATCAAGAAACCCAATTTCTTTTCCTTGCTTTTAAGCGCAAAGGACGCAAAACCGTCCGGCACATCTTCCGGCTTCGCCAGATCATCGACCATGCGGCATTCTTCGATGGCGATATTCTCTTTTAACTTACGTTTAAAGATCTCGAACGCTTCATCCTCGTTAAAATGCCGGGTGATCTCTTTGGTCATGTCATAGAGAGTGAATATCTGGGCAGCCTCACGCTCAAGTTTGTTCTTCTCAGCAACTGTTTTGGCCTTTTGCTCAATGATCTTCTGATAGCTGTCTTTGGAGCGTAAGACATCCTCGTCCGCTTTTTGCTCCAATTGCATGACCACCATCTGGGCCAGATAAAATACCACCCCGATGAATACCAACGCTAGAATAACACCCAGATAAACCATCCTTATGCCTCACATACTTGGTTTCTACCCGCGCTTTTTGCGCGATACAACGCCTCATCCGCCTTGGCAATGAGCTCTTCTTTTGACTGCACATCCGTGGGGAAAGCAGCAACGCCGATCGACGAAGTAATATGCGTCTTTTGACGGCGCAGCACGATCTCCCGGCTGCTGATCTTATCCTTTATCGCATTGGCGAGCTCAACCGCTTTGGCCTTGGAACAATCCGGCAGCAGAACACAAAATTCCTCACCGCCATAGCGGCAGACCAGATCGCCTGCCTGATCAAAATGTTCCGCGAGCATTCCGGCGATCGCCCGCAGCACGATATCACCGGCGATATGTCCGTAAGTATCGTTATACTTCTTGAAATAATCAAGATCGATCATCATAAAACACAGCTCTTTATTCTTTAATATGCCACGGTTGACCTCCTGCGTCATGCGCTCCAACATATACCGCCGCAAGTACAGACCGGTCAATCCATCACGTATCGCCAGGTCCTGGATCTTTTGGTACAGCTGTGCGTTCTCGATCGCGACCCCCGTGATATCCGCGATGGTGCGTAAAAAACGCAGGTCATCGGTCGCAAAATGATGCGCGTTTGGGCTGTCAATGCGCAATATCCCCAGGATCTTATCCCCGATGATTAAGGGCGCGCTGATCAAAGCCCGCACTTTGCGGCTGTCCTCATTCATGATCTTTTCTGCATCAAAACGAAAATCAATATTGGCATCTTCAACAAGCAGCGGATTCAATGTTTTCACCACCCATTGATCGAAAAGATCGCCCTTCTTCGCTTTTAAATTAACCCCCATCTGCCCTTTTTGAGATGAGGATATCCCCAGTTCTCCCGTTACCGACTGAAATAAATACAAGATGACTGTGATCTCCTTGTGACCAAAAAGTTTATTAACCTCCGCGCAGAGTGTCTTAGAGGTTTCTTCTAAGCCTAAACTCAAGCTTAGTTGTTCGGTCAGGTCTTTTAACTTCCCATAATTAATGATCTTGGATTTGATCAGATTGATCGTTTTCCATTCCTGGTCGATCTCTGCTTTTAAAAGGTTGGCGCGTTCGAAATAATCTTCTTTTTGCAGGACAATGACCGCCTGTTTCCTTCGCAGACGACGGTGGAAAGCAATGAGCAGAATAATATTGATCAATAATGCGAAGGCAATAAAGAAGAACGCCACCCGGTGTTTCGTGGCGTAAATGAAGAATGCCCCTAGCGGAACCAGGAAGCTGAAAATGACCAGGAAATACAGTCTAAATAATGGTCTCTTGGGTTTGTGGATCAAAAAAGTGCACCTTGCTCATGTCGAATACCAGATCCATGTCACGGTTGACTTCCGGACGGTCATGCGCTCCGACGCGGGCGATAAAATTATGTTTGCCCGAGTTTAAGTATAGATACACCTCAGAACCTAAAGGTTCAACTACTTCACACACAGCCTTGACCGTGTTCTCAGGGGAGGCTTCGGAAGCAAATAATTTATCATAAATATCCTCCGCGCGTATGCCCATGACAACCTCTTTCCCTTCGAACTTGGCGATCTTGGTGTACATCGTTTCAATTAACTTGACCTTGAATTTATCTTCCTCGAAGAAAAATTTCTTAGCCTGACGGGTGATTTTCCCGGTCATCAGATTGATCGGCGGCGATCCTATAAAAGAAGCCACGAACTTATTAGCCGGTCTGTCATAAATGGTCATGGGGTCCGCACATTGCTGTACCAGCCCCTTGTTCATGACCACAATGCGGTCGCCCATGGTCATGGCTTCCGTCTGGTCGTGCGTGACATAAACAAATGTGGTCTGCAATTTCATGCGCAATTTATGGATCTCCGTGCGCATTTGGACGCGCATCTTCGCATCGAGATTTGATAAAGGCTCGTCAAAAAGGAAAACCAGCGGTTTACGAACGATAGCACGGCCTAAGGCCACACGCTGGCGTTCACCGCCGGAAAGTTCTTTGGGTTTGCGATCCAGGTATTGCTTGATCCCCAGGATCTCCGCAGCTTCATGCACGCGCTTGAGTATCTCCGGTTTAGGATAACCGCGCAGTTTCAGGCCAAAAGCCATATTCTCGAAGACGGACATATGCGGGTATAACGCGTAGTTCTGGAACACCATGGCGATATTGCGGTCTTTGGCGGGCACGTCATTGACCAGGCGGTCATTGATCCAGATCTCACCCGACGATATCTCTTCCAAACCCGCGATCATACGCAAGGTGGTTGATTTGCCGCATCCGGAAGGACCGACCAGCACCAAGAATTCCCGGTCGCCGATCTCTAAATTAACATTATCAACGGCTTTTATACCGTTGTTATAGGATTTACATACATTGACAAGTCTGATCTGCGCCACGAGGTATCCTTCTAAATTATTTTTGCGCGTATTCCATGCTATGCGCCAACACGCCTTTTAGGTCCTGCCGCTCGACGATCATGTCGATCATGCCGTGCTGCAATAAAAATTCCGAGCGCTGAAAACCTACGGGTAATTTCTGACGAATGGTCTGTTCTACGACGCGGGGACCGGCAAAACCAATAAGCGCCTTTGGCTCGGCGATGATGATATCCCCCACCCCGGCAAATGAAGCCATGATGCCTCCCATGGTGGGGTTGGTCAATACGGAAACGTATAAAAATCCGGCTGTACTATGCCGCGCTAAAGCGGCACAGGTCTTGGCCATCTGCATGAGCGCGATCGCGCCTTCATACATACGCGCCCCGCCGCCCGATCCGGAAATGATGATGACCGGGATCTGTTCTTTAGTGGCATGCTCGATCGCCCTGGTAATGCGCTCCCCGACTACCGACCCCATGGATCCCATGATAAAACGTGAATCCGTCACACACAAGACAACCTTATGTCCTTCGATCGTACCATGACCGGTGATCACCGCATCGGTCATTTCGGTTGCTTCCTGATCTGCTTTTAATTTCTCGACATATGTTTTGGGGCCTTTAAACTGGAGTGGATCCGCCGAAGTCATTTTAGCATCCATCTCGACAAAAGAACCTTCATCCATAATATGCTCTACCCGCTCGCGCGCATTAAGCATAAGATGGAAGCCGCACTTTGGACAAACGTTGAGATTATTCTTCAGTTCCTTGGAATACGCCGGCGATTCACAGCCCGGACATTTCGTCCAGACACCGACGGGGATCTCTTTGCGTTTGACCTTGATAAAAGTGTAATTACTTTTTCCGAAAAGCGCCATGTTAATCCATTTTATAAATGGTTAATCCGGACAATACCTTGGGATAAAAATATGTCGTCTTTGGCGGCATACGTTCATCATTCAAAGCGACCGCCTTTAATTGTTTGACCAAGACCGGATTGAGGATAAAGCCCGCTTCCGCCCTGCCATCCGCGACCGAGGCAATGACTTCGTCCGGATCTTTGGAATAGGTGATGTCCTCTGACTTGACACCCACCTGATCAAAGATAAAAGCTTTTAAGATCGCCGCGTCCAAACTCTTATAATCCTTGGAGCCCTCGGTCACGACCTTATCGATCAAAGTCTTGCTCTTTAAACGCAGCAAATACAAACCGTCCTTGGTACTTAATCCGAACGCATGCTCATTCTGACCGGCACGGGCTAACAGCACCATCAGATCGGTCTTATTCTTGATCTTATCGATGCGGAAATATTGTTCCAGTAAATTAATGCTGATCGGGAATTTTTTGACAATGCGATGGATCGGGAAGATCTGCAGGTCTTTGGAATCCATGTTGGTATAGTAAGCCATCACATAATTAAAAGGTTCACGGCCGGTCGGATTCTTGATCTTTTTCAAGCCGTCCTTTCGGATCTGATTGGCCACCTCATAGCGGTGATGCCCGTCGCAGATAAAAATATTTTGGCCATCCAGAACATTAGCGATCTGCTCGATCTTGGCCGGATCTTCCAAACGCCAGATCATGTGCTTGACCTTGTCCTGATCAACCGCTTCCAAATATGGCTTTTGGCTGGCCAAGTCCTTCATGAAGATCTTTTCAATGACACTATTCTTATCGGAATATCCGACAAAAATTGAACTTAAGTCGCTTTTGAGCGTGCTCCATAATAAATGGCGGTCAGTCTTGGCCGCGGCATGCGTATGTTCATGCGGTAAAACCTTGATCCCGGCATCATCATTCATGTTCAACAGCGCTAAGAAACCGGTGCGGGTATAGCGCTGGCCTAAGTATTTATAATCCTGTTTATAAAAATACACGCACGGCACTTTATCCTGGATCAAAACGCCTTTTTTCAACCACTCTTCGTAAGTTTTCTGAGCGCGGGTGTATTTATTATCTTTGGCCGTGTCTTTGGGAGTTTCTTTGGTCAGTTCCAGCCGGATAAAATTATTAGGGTGCTGTTTATAATACCCCTCTTGAGCTTCTTTGGAGATAACGTCATAGGGCGGGCAAATGACGCTCGATAAATTATCGATCTTTTCCTTATTGTAAAACACGGCTTGAAAAGGCTTAAGAGCTGACATGAATTGTCCTTTGCTAAATGCTTGTTATCTTAAACATTTATATTCCTGCTAAAGTAGGAAAATCCAATATTAACAGAAATACAGCTAAAATGAAAATGGAATTTTAAACTCCTGCCAGGCGGTCTTCCGGGGATTTTTCCAGGCCTAATAAAGCGCGGAGATTGGTCATGGGGGTTATGCCGTAGATAACAGGACTTAAGGAATCAATGCCTTCCCGCTTCACACGTTCGATCATGGCGGGGTCCATCTTCATCTGTACCCCCGGGCCGTCTTTGATCACAGACGTATTATCCTGTGCTTTCATAAGATCGATACCGCCGTTGTCACTAAGGACACCGCTCATCGCAGCATTGGCCTTGTCGGCGCCACCTACGCCATCCAAAGGAATAGGCGGGAAAGCTAGATCTGGATGTAAATCCTTATAAAGCGAATACACAAATTCATATTGTTTCTCATTAAATTTACCTGCATAGAATTCCAGGATCGCTTCATCATCAATATCCCAAATGTCCGTTACTATCAAATAGACACATGAAAAGAACTGAAATTCTAGACTAAATTCTTTTACCGCCCTACGCAGCGCATCCTTATGATTTCCAGGGTATTTGACGATCTCTTTGGTGAAAAGATCCATTTTTGCGGACATTTCATGTTCTTCACTTTCAGAAAAAATAAGTTCCGGTTTCTTTCGCGTATCCGATATATAAATATTAAATGCTTGTAATCTTTTAAAGAACTCTTGTCGAAATTGGGCCGCATGTAAACTGATCACATTAGATCTCATTTCTTCTACATCCGGGGATGGTAGATCTGATGCGGAAACTTCATCTTGAAGCGACGCTAAAAATGAATCCGGGTTCCCAAAACTTGGATCAAGATAGGCTTCATTGGGATTTGCCCTTGGAACCTGGCCTAATCCCATCATATCTCTCAGATTATAAGGATCTGTGGGACGTAGACTTTCTTTAACCGCACTGACAGCAACTTTTTGTGGGCTTTCTTGGCTTAATGCAGCAGCTCCTGTTAACTTAGCAGGAATGATGATCTCCCAAAGTTTATCTAAACGAAGACGTAAATCAGATCCGGTCGTTCTCATAAACGACCGCTCTTTGTCACCAGAACTCACTCCCAGATGCTTATCTAAATAATCGATAAGTCCCTCGATCGTTCTTTTAGCGCCTTTAACAAAAGTCATCCATATAACTCTGTCATCAACGCTTAATTTCTGTGTATGCAGCCCTTTTAAAACATCCACATAGGAGAGATAACTATTTACCTGAGCTGTCAATTCTTCCATATTTAATCTTTGAACATTTGAACGGATAGCCTTAAAAACTCTATTCTGTTTTAACTGTTCCCTTAGGTCGATCATGTATTGAAAAGACTTATTGGGAACTTTGTTCGATATGTAATCGCTCTTAAGATTTGCTCTTCTCTCATTAGTGACTAATCCACGACTCACTAGTAAAGCACACAATGCGTCCAACATCTTCTCCTCGATAACACTTTGTATCTTGGCCCCATCTTTATTCCTATCTGCAGCCTTTTGAAAAACAATCCCATCAAAAAGCATTTGAACATTACCTAAATAATCTCCCATACGATTCGAATAAAAAGCCTTAAGCATCCTTCCTAAGCGGTAAATATTAATATTCCGCACAACAAGATACCTTCTTATACTTTCCGTTAGGTGAAACTTAATGTTCATATCTCTTGAATTTAATATTCCCTTTAACAGGGGAACAATAATATCTTTTTCTTCATTACTAAAAGGAACTAACTGATATTTGCTGACGATATCATCCAATGCCTTTACCGTCGCGTCGACCCCGACAGAAACCTCAACCTCCTTCATTTTCAGAACGAGCATTTGATCAAGAACATCCAATAGTTTATTAACAAACGCATAAGTATCCTTTGAAAATGAGCTTCTTGTTTCCTGTAAGAAATTACCGGCATGAAAGAATTGTTCAGGTGTTGGAAAATTTATAAACAGCTCAAGATAATTAATGGTATCTACCATAACTACTATGGCGCGTTTTTCATTCCTCACCGCTGCTGGAGCTGAAGTTGTGTCATAATTACTACCAATATCTTTATCTAGTTTGACTAGAAAACCGATCGCTTCTCTTTCTTCTGTGCTAAATACCAAAGGAACCTTACCTTTACCTGCTTGGGTATCAATAAAACCCAATATCTCTTTGATCGTCCCTGTATCCACCCTATTCTCATTAACAACTACGCTCTTTTCAAGATGCTCCATCGGTCTCGTTTCTTCAGATTCAACAAAACCACCCCTACTGATTAAACGCATCCCCCAAAGTTTCAAGGCTGAGAAAGTTAAGCCGGAGCGCATGGCCAGGTCCGCAGGGGATTGTTGTGTTTCCTCCCACGCTACTGCAACAGGAATTAAAGGATAGACATTGGACTGATTAATTGGCGGATCTAAAAAACGCTCTAAACCAACTCCAAATAACTTTCCATACTCAAAGCTGAATAATCCACGACCTAGAGCTACTTTTAATTTAGTCATCGCTTCTTGGATCACATGGGAAACCCGAAATTCCGGCCATTTTTTAAGGAAGATAAACGCATCGATAATCTCCTGGAGCATAGGGAGATCCATCCCCGTTAGCACTCCCCTGACAGCCGCATCACTGGATAATGCTGTATCATTTAGACGCAATTTAAATATTCTCTTGATCACTGCAAATTGTTGTGGTGTAACAGACATCGCCGGATCACCACCATTCCTAAGATACTCCTCAGTCAAAGAATTGGTCAATTCATCTAAATCATGTTCACGAGACGTATCATGAACAACTTCCACGGTTGCTAATGAATCACGGGTCATATCTTCTTCGATAACCGCAGGACTTGTCTCAATATCAATGATCGCGTTATTAACTGCAACAATAAATTCTCTAAGACGCGTTTTCTCCTGGGCTTTATCTGTTAGTCCAGAGATCTCTCTCAATCTTTGCATTAAAACAGTCTTCACGCGTTTTAAAATATCAATTGATGATATTTCATCTTTATCCTGATTTGGTTTTATAAACTTCAGTAATTTCGATTCTTCTAAGAATCTTAACATTACATCCGCTTCTAACT
>JANNCL010000019.1:0-7924 GCA_031386565.1 Candidatus Omnitrophota bacterium | reverse complement strand
ACAGGGACTGGAAGCCTTATATGTTATGCGTTCCAACGGCGGAAAAGGTTATAGGTATGTAAATCAAGATACAAATCCGGATCAGTTACCTTTTGGTTGGAATGGCAGACGAGATGCAATCAGTTCTGCTTCAACCGGGTGGGCATATTACCTTCAGACAATGAAGAATCCTTTTGTTCTGGGGGGAGAGACTCAATGGGCTCAATTGACTGACTTTTCTAATGTTATTCGTGATGTTAGGGGCAATAGGGTTAAAGTTGTTTTAACAAAGCCTGATACATCTCCGTTGGAAAGACAAAAATCCTCAGAGGCTGGAGTTTCAACTGATGAAAGGGTTACTCAACTTATTAATAATGATATCTTTGAACATCCTGAAAATGCGGTAGGTTCGGCTGAATACAAAGAAATTAAGGCAATGGGACAAGCTGTTTTCTCAGTGCTTATTAAAATATTACTGGATCCGCGAGCCAATATTGAAAGGCGCAAGTGGAGCGGAAAACTCCTTATTGAAATGGCTGATCCAAAGACAGCTTCTTGGGTGATTTGGGCTTTGGAAGTTTTTGAAGAAAATGCGAGGACGGGAGCGGAACGATGGGTTAACGGCTACCTTGATGAACAAAAGGCATTGAGGTACAAAGTTTTTGGAGGGCTAAATGCAAAGAAACCAGATTTTATAGATAATGCGATGTTAGGAGTTCGTGAAGTAGCTGGTGAGGCTATGCCTGAATATTTTGGTGTTGGGAAAACACTTATTAAAGTAAGAATAGGATTAAATCAAAGGGACATAGTCTTAACCTATCCTTTAAATTATAGGGTGGATGATACATTGCGTAATTTTGATATTGAAACAGTGGCAGCTGAAATGCAGAGAGTGATACAAGAATTACAAAACGACCAAAAAGAATTTCATATAGATCCAGTACAAGAAATTAATATTTTGGACGCTAGAAATGGTTTAATCTCGACTAATTCAAAGGTCTTAGAGATTCCATTACAGATTGTTATTTCATGGATGTTAGACAATAAGGGTTCTTTGGATGAATTAAGAGAAACTTTACGAATAGAAATGTTAAAAGCATTAGTTTTGCATGAGGAAGGGATATTAGAAGGATTAACAGATGAACAAAATGAAATTAGGGATTTGCAATACCTGGGTGGTCTGGAGCCTCAATTGGAGCCAATTCCTGATATCCAGAATGCGCCAAAGGTAAATTATAGAATTATAGTTCCTGTTTTTAATGAAGGAGCTGAGTTAGAGGGTGTTCTAAGAAGACTTAAATCTTACGGGTATCTAAATAAAATAACTTTCGTTAATGATGCGTCAACAGATGACACCAGATTCATATTAGAAAAATGGCAGAAGGATGAAGGGATTGAAGTTTTACATTTAGAAGAAAACAAGCGAAAAGAAGGTGCTATTCGGGATGTTATGGAAAAGTTACAAAATGAACACCGTTTACCAGAAAAAGTTATTTTACTGGATGCGGATTCTTTTATCCCTATTACAAAAGGCAAGGCCAATCTTGATGAGATGATAAATCAGGCTGGTGCCCAGATGGATAAGGAGGGCATTGCAGGAATGGCATTTAGATATGATATCCATTTGCCGGAGAATCCAACTTATTTACAGAAAGCACAATATGCAGATTTTGCTGGATTTCGTTTTATCAATAGAGTTGCTGCGAAACAACATCAATTATGGGTCATCAATGGGAGGGGTGGGATCTTTCGTTCAGATGTTTTGTTAGGCACGTTAAAAGATATGGTTCCGGACTTTGAGACGGGAGATCTATTGATCACGGTGAAAATGATGAAGCAGGGGCACAAGGTTGCTTATTTCGATAAAATTAGCGTCCAAACGATGGATGTTACAAGTGTTGCGGATTATTTTAAACAACGTAGAAGGTGGGAGAGAGGAACGCTTAAGGTGTTTTTTAATGAGTTGGGATTTTATGGAAGAGAGATAAAAAGTTTTAGTAAGATCGGTGTCTTAAGTTTGGTAAATATCGGAATGCGTGTAGGTATACCTTGGGGTATTGGAAAAGCGCTAATGTGGGATGCTGATCCTAAGGTTTTCCTTACTAGTGCAGCTGCACTTATGGGGGCATGGTTAGTCATAGGCACCTCAATTGCTGTCTCAGATAAGGGGGTCAGGGATGAGGGGTTTACTTGGAAGGTTGTTAAATGGTCGATACTAAATGCTTTCTTATATGCAGGTGTAGCGATTCCAGCAAGGGCTGCAGGAATTTATGATGTGATGAAATTGTATTTATCAAAAAGCTTTAAGAGAGAACAAGATAAAGCCATGGTTTCCTTGAATTCACATACGATGTCAACAGTTAGTGTAAGATTATTAAAGTTTATATCATCTGTTGCACTTTCAATCTCTGTTAGTGGTAATGTTTCATATGCCCAGTCTGATATAGCTAGGGCTCCAACAACTAATGTTGTTTCAAGTGAACCAATCCTGCCATTTATGTTTGAAGATAAGTATAATTCTCCACCGGTGTGGCGTAGTTTTGGGTTTCAAGGGAATTGGGACATCACTTCTTATAAAACAATGGCCATTAGTGTATCGAAACAGGATGTGTCTCGTAATTTAATTGTGGAGATCGAGGATAAGCAGCGGCAGGCGTACCATCAGCAACAAGAGCATCGAATGAATAATGATCGTGTCAGGGCTTTAAGTCATGTTTATACCGTTGCTCCTGGGCAAGGATCAATTAGTGTTAATATCAGTGATTTTAAAGAAATGGATCCACAAATAGACTTAAGAAGCATTGTATCAATAGCTATTGCAGGAGGTGATAAGTATTATAATTTGGATCTAAATCATGCTCCAGGCAGTCTGACAGTCGCTGATTTAAGATTTTCAAATGAAGCGCGGACAACGGCAAGTGTTCCTTACAAAGATTTTAAATCAATGGATGCTGCTTGGAAAGGGCGTGTTAAAGATTTGCGTCAAGGCATTGTTGGTGATCAAATAACCTTGGAAAAGGGAAGTAAACTTAACTATTGGAATAATACATTGAATTTTTATGGTCTAGGTCCTCGGATAACCGCGATAGATCTAATGATGGCACGGTTAAACGATCTTCAATCGCCTCAGGTTGAGAAAGATTTGATAGTGAAAATATTGAAAAGGCAATTGTTTCGTGTAGAGCAAGATTTAACGCTGCGTCGGTATTTGTACTATCTATTGAAAGTCCGTTTAACCCAGGATGAAAATGCAATTTTAGAGGCATCGATTACCAGGTCTATGGATGTCAAACATCCAGTAGCAATCATATTTCCTGTTCTAAAACCGATACAAGATCAGATATTGAAAGGTAATCTTGAGCCCAAAGTAGAGCAATTCCGGGAGGAGATCTTTGATCGGGATGTGATTGAACGATTGATTTATTGGGCATTGGTGATGAAAATACCGCCAGATTTATTCCTAGCAACCATTGCAACAGAATCACGTTTGGGAACCCATCCTGATAAAACATTTAATATTATGGCTTTGCATACTGAAGGGGGTGGGCTAGGTGATTATGAAATTAATATGAGAGAGTCTTTGATAAGAAATCATGGTAATAAAGGACCTGCTCAGAATCCTCAGCTTGATAGTATCATTGTGACAGGGGCCATTCTGTGGAAAGAAGGTTTTGAGAAATTTCCCAACGCATCTTTAGCTATGAAATTGCAAGGTTATAATGGATATGGCAAGATTCCATTAGTTGCGACTAAAATGAGCGAATTTCCTGTTATAGGGCTTAAGATTAAGGCGGTAGTGAAATCTTTTCCCAATGCGATGAAAAAGATGATTCGTTCGGTATCTGAAGCTGTAAAATTACGTATTCAACCGCAACCTTATGACAGTGCTCAATTAGTTGATAGCCAAGATCTTGCTTCTAAAGGGGGTATCAACTTCAACGCCGACCAAATGAACCTGCAAACCCAGAACCCTTCGACAAGCTCAGGGCAAGGTCCTGGCGGCGATATCAAACTTAACATTGACCCTGCCATGCTCAAACAACTACAGAACGCTCCGGGTTTTACGCCGGTCATTATCGATATCCAGCCCATGAATGATATTCGTTTGTTTCTTGGGTTACAGGAACCTCCTTCCAAACTGCTGCGCGTATAAGTTCATTTTTCATTTGCTTAGTATATATCTTAGTGTATACTATATGTAGACATATAAGGAGGAGCCATGATAGCCAATATTGTTGATCTCCGTTATAAAATGAAAGATGTGCTCAAGGCCATTGACCGGCAGGAGCGGGTGGAGATCGTGTATCGGGGTAAGGCTAAGGCGGTGATCGTCCCTGCTTCTAATCATTCAAAAAGAGCTGTTGTCGACCACCCCTTGTTCGGACGTTCACTAAAAGAAAAGAAGTCCGTTTCCCAAGTGATGGATGATCTGCGGGGAGGGCGGTACAGTGCTGTTTGATACGGATATGATCATATGGCTTGAACGGGGGAATCGTAAAGCAGCTAAGGCTGTTGAGTCAGCCCCACTACGATTTATTTCTGTTTTAAGCAAAATGGAATTATTACAGGGTGCTGCCAATAAAGCTCATTTACAGGATTTGGAGTCATTTATATCGGAATATGATTTTGTTGTTTTGCCGTTGACCGATAATATTGGACATCGGGCTTTGATCTATATTGAAGAATATGCCTTGGCGCATGGGGTGAGAGCCAATGACGCGATCATCGCGGCCACTGCGGTTGAGAATCGTTTGCCATTAATATCTTCGAATGTGAAACATTATAAACCTATCAAGGATCTGAAATTTCATCCTTTTTTAGCGGACAAAAATTAGTTAGATAAGTGTGATATTAATCACATTAATCTAACGAATAAGGCGATTTAATTCTCGAATATTTACTTAAGTTGTTATACAATCTGTCCTATGTCTAAAGCCCGTGTTGGTGTTCTCTTATTGAATTTAGGTACTCCTGACAGCCCCGAAGTCCCGGATGTGCGCCGGTATTTGCGTGAATTTTTGATGGATGGGCGGGTCATTGATATTCCGTTTTGGCAACGGTGGATGTTGGTTAATTTGATCATTGCGCCGTTTCGCGCGCCTCAATCGGCGGCGGGGTATAAGAAGCTTTGGACCAAAGAAGGCTCGCCGTTAAAGTTCTATGGCGAGCAACTGACCGTTTTGCTCCAGCAGGCTTTGGGAGAGAATTATCAGGTGGTGTTCGGCATGCGTTATCAGAATCCCACCATGCGATCGGCGTTAGAGCAATTGAAAGATAAAGGTTTTAAAGAGATCGTGGTGATCCCGCTCTATCCTCAATATGCCAGTGCCTCGACGGGCTCGACCCATGCGAAGTTGATGGAAGAAATGGAGCATTGGGAGATTATCCCCACCCTTAAAGTCATCAGCCAGTTCTGTGAACATCCGCTGTTCATCAAAGCTTTTGCCGAATTAGGCAAGAAATATATGGCTGCCGAGAATTATGATCACATCCTTTTTAGTTATCACGGTTTGCCGGAGCGTCAGATCTTAAAAGGTTCTGCCGGCGGCTATTGCCGTTTGGGGGATTGCTGCGAGACCTATCATGCCAAGAATCAGTATTGTTACCGCGCGCAATGTTTTCAAACCACCCGTTTACTGGCTAAAGAGCTTGGGATCAGCAAGGACAAATACACGCTGTGTTTCCAATCCCGTTTAGGCAAAGACCCCTGGGTCAAGCCGTATACCGATGTGGTGATTAATGGTTTGGTCAAAAAGAACATCAAGAAAGTGTTGGTCTTTTCTCCCGCGTTTGTGGCGGATTGTTTGGAGACCACCGTTGAGATCGGGGAGGAGTATGCCCATCAATTCAAGGCATTGGGCGGTGAAAAGTGGCAGTTGGTGGAAAGTCTTAACGTGCAACCTACGTGGGTGCAATGCTTGAAAGAAATCGTCACCGCTGATTTGTAAATCCTCACTCTGGATGATATAATTAATTTATTCTTCGGCTATAAATCTCATTGAAAGGTAATGGTAGTGAATTTTCGCAAGAGTCCCCGTCACCTTATAATTTCCATCATAGTGCTGTGTTTTTGTGTGCAATTGCCTGTGCCGGCAGCTGTTCTCGCCGCAACAAATTTAAATCTTCCTAAAATTGGATCACTGGTTCCTTTATCAGCACAATACCAACCGGCATTACTCAAAGGTCTAGTTATCCATCCTGAGAATCCTCTTCGTTTTGATTTCATCATGGATAATGGGGAAGAACATTTAGATCCAGCCTTGCAACAGCAAAGCGCTCAACGGATCATTAATTATTTCCTTGCGGCTTTAGCGGTTCCTGAGAAAGACCTTTGGGTTAACCTGTCACCGTTAGAAAAAGAACGGATCATCCCGGATGCTTTGGCTAAAACGGAACTTGGCCGTGATCTATTGGTGGAAGACTATATGCTAAAACAGATCTCCGCTTCGCTGACCTATCCGGAGAATGGTTTAGGCAAGAAATTCTGGGATATGATCTATGAAAAAGCCTATCAGCAATATGGGGTAACCCAGATCCCGGTCGATACTTTCAATAAAGTGTGGATTGTTCCTCAAGATGCATCTGTTGTGGAGCATAAGAACAGTGTTTATGTGGCCAACATGCACTTGCAGGTCATGCTCGATGATGATTATCAGGCGCAGAAGGCTTTTACCAAGCCATCCGTTCCAGTTACACAACGTGAATCGATGAGATCAATATCAAAGCAAGTGATGCGCGAAATCATTATTCCCGCGTTGGAAAAGGAAGTCAATGAAGGGGTGAACTTTGCCCATTTAAGGCAAATATCCTACGCCTTGACCCTGGCACAGTGGTACCAGGATGTTTTTAAACAGTCGGTGATCAATAAAGTTTATGCCGGCCAGAAAAAAGTAGCCGGGATAGACAATGAGAACCCCAAGAATAAAGAAGACGTCTATCAACAATATTTGCAGGCGTATAAAAAAGGTGTTTACAATTTTATCAAGGAAGAGACCGTCCGTTTATCAAATACGCCGATCCCCAGAAAATATTTCTCCGGCGGGTTCGCGGGGCAGCATGTTAAGCGTTCCAATGCAGCCATGGTAGGAGAGGGCGCTGGGAATATCCGTCGACATTTTGTTGTTCAGGTTGACATGGCCATGGCGGAATCAATGGCAGAAGTATTTAAACCGATAAATTATGCGGAGTGGAACGATCTTAGGTTACCTTTGGCTCTCAAAGCTGAAATTGAAGATGTCTTTTTGAACGGCACGATACAGATCGATAAAATGAGGGATTTATTTGCAAAATACGCGCGTCAGGTGGATGAACAAATTAAATATCCGGTTCAGGGTGCATGGCCGGTCTTAAAAGCGATCGCGTTGTTGCCAAAGTCCGAAGAGCAAGCATTAGTTAAAGCTTTACAAAAAGAGTATGCGGATAGTAGTCGTCCTGTATTAGTTGATAAGATATTGTTGATGAATAATATTGTTAGTAATTCATGGGTAAATGATAGGACCCCTCATATGGCGGGGCGTGTGGTTTATCAGGTCGCTGCGGAGATCCATCATTGGGCGGGTGGTTTAGGCCCGGTGATGAAATTCCATGGAAAAGGGATGAAAGAATTGGGTGCAGAGGTCAGTTATATAGAACCATGGTATCGACTAAGAAGGGATAAAGGGAATCCGGCGGGCGATCTTTTGGATTATACGGATCCGGACATGGGGCTCACAGAACTTAATGAGGGGTTTGATGAGTTCGATGTTCAAGTAGGGGATAATAATGGGAAAGATGTTCATCAGATCAAAGTGAAAGTGGCTACCGGGATTGATGAGAACGGTATACGGGTCTATATCTTCAAAGATGTTCGGCCGGATGGCAGTTCTTTTTATACGAACATGTTGTACAATTACGGAGGGATCGATCAATCCGGGAAGAGCGTTAATCCGGTCACTAAAGAAGAGTC
>JANNCL010000032.1:0-7331 GCA_031386565.1 Candidatus Omnitrophota bacterium | reverse complement strand
CTATATCAACACCTGTGCCAGCAGCAGGTCTTCCGGCGTGGTGATCTTGATATTGCGATAATCCCCCTTCACCACTTTCACTTTCACTCCCAAATGTTCGACCAGCATGGCATCATCGGTGGCTTCACCCCGGAACTCCTGTCCGTGAGCTTTTTCTAACAATGATCGCTTGAATCCCTGCGGGGTCTGAACCTCCCACAAGGAAGCTCGAGGCAAGGTCCGCGTTACCGTCATCGATTTGGCATCCACTTCTTTGATCGTCGCCTTAGCCGGAACGGCACAGATCACGGCCGGCGATCGTTCTAATGCGGCGATGATCCGCGTTAACATCGCAATATCGATCAATGGCCTGGCCGCATCATGGACCAAAACATGATCATACAACCCATCGACCGCCGCTAACCCGTATTTAACAGAATCCGCCCTGGACGCTCCACCGCTTACAATAGCGCTGACTTTCTTGAATTTCTTGGCCAAAGCCTTAAAACGGGCCAGATGATCCTCATGCCCGACAATAACAATGCTGCCAATATTAATGCAACGTTCAAAAACAGTCAAGCTATGAACAATGAGCGGCTTTTTTTCAAGCAGCACAAAAGGCTTCGGTGTCGTTGATCCAAAACGCGTGCCGCTTCCTGCCGCGACAATGATCACCGCACATTTCATGACCCAAAAGATCCAGACAATTTAGCGAAGATCATGCGTCCCGCTTGGGTTTGTAACGCAGAAGTGATCGCCACTTTCACATTTTGGCCAATGAGCTTCCTGGCATCGGTAACCACCACCATGGTCCCATCCTCTAAATATCCGACCGCTTGCGTAGGGTCTTTCCCTTCTTTAAGCAGCCGCACTTCTAATTCTTCCCCGGCGAAGACCATGGGCTTGACCGCATTGACCAAATCGTGGATATTGAGGATCTCGATCCCCTGAATGGATGCCATACGGCTTAAATTGAAATCCGTCGTGCAAATGCGCGCTTCCATGAGACGGGATAATTTTACCAGCTTCAAGTCCACCGGTTCGCTTCCGGTCAGGTCATCCTCATGGATGCGTATATCCGCCGCAGGATCTTTTTGCATATTCTTTAACAGCTCTAAACCCCGGCGTCCGCGCTGACGCTTGGTATCATCGGCGGAGTCCGCCAAACTTTGCATTTCATGGAGAACGAAACGCGGAACGACCAAACGGCCGTCTAAGAAACCTGTTTTAAAAATATCCGCGATGCGGCCGTCAATGATCGCGCTGGTATCAACTAAAACCACGCCCTCTTTGAGATCCTGTCGTTTAAAACGTACATACGGGATAATGAGGTTGAACTCATCTTTGCCGCGCATGGCCATGACCGCTCCTAAATAGGCGAATATCAATGTTAAAACCACCCGCAAGATAGGCTTTAGCACTTCATCGATCGGTAGCAGGGACAGGATATCCGCGATCAGCTTTGCCATCCCGATCCCTAAAATCAAACCGAAGACCATGCTGGACAACCCGCGCACCGAAACATGTTTGAGGGTCATTTCCACCGCGATCAAGCAACCGGCACCGATCATACCGGCGGCAAATCCGTAGGTTGAATCAAAATTAACAATGGATGCCACTTGGAAACCAACCACACCGCTGATCAACACGAAAAATATGCGAATGAATGCCAATGTCATGCAATAACTCCTTATTACAGTTTATCCAACGCTTCCCTGACAGAAGTCACTGGGATCAACTTAATGCGTTTTGGTTTAATATCCGTTTTATTCAAATTATTTTTGGGCAAAATACATCGGGTGAAACCAAGCTTCTCTGCCTCATTGATACGGGTGATCACCTGTGAAACACTGCGCACTTCCGCCGACAAACCAACTTCCCCTAGAACCACCACATCAGGCCCTACGGATTTATCCAATAAAGCCGAAGCCACGCCTAAACAAACACCTAGGTCTGCGGCCGGATCAGCGATGCGCATCCCCCCGACCACGTTCACAAAGATATCTTTATCCCCTAAATTCATCCCTAATCGTTTCTCTAACACCGCCACCAGCAGCGCCAGACTTTTGGCATAAAAACCTTGTGATTTCTGACGCACCATCCCGATTGCACTGCGCGACACTAAACCTTGAACCTCCACCAAAAACGGCCGTGTCCCTTCGACGATCGGAACGACCACCGATCCGGATGCATCCTGAGGCCTTTCCGCTAGGAAGATCTCGGATGGGTTTGATACTTCTTGCAAACCGCCCGCGGTCATTTCAAACACACCGATCTCATTGGTCGATCCGAAGCGATTCTTAGTAGCACGTAAAATACGGTATGTCGAATAACGTTCCCCTTCAAAATAAAGGACGGTATCGACCATATGCTCCAAAACCCTGGGTCCCGCCAACATCCCTTCTTTCGTGACATGACCGATAAAAAATATAGAAAAACCATACTGTTTCGCTAATTGTGTCAATACCGCCGCTGATTCACGCACCTGTGATACACTGCCCGGACTGGAGGTGATCTCCGGCAAATACACCACCTGTATCGAATCAATGATCACGATCTGTGGTTTTAATTCATGGATATGCGCTGCAATGGCGGTGACATCAATGGCGCTAACAATATAAAAATTCCCTTTGACCGATCCAGAAACTCGATCCGCCCGTATCTTAGCCTGCTGCAATGATTCCTCGCCGCTGACATACAGCACCTTCACGCCCGCCTGCGCCAAAGCGCAGCCCATTTGCATGACGATCGTTGATTTACCAATGCCCGGGTCTCCGCCGATCAATGTCACGCTGGCCGGAACGATCCCGCCGCCCATGACACGGTCAAATTCAACCATGCCCGTAATAGAACGCTGTTGATCAACGGTATTAACATCCTCTAACAGCATCACATTGCTCTGAACACTTTGAGCGTTCTGCGCCCGGGTGGTCTTTGCCGCCGGACGTTCAATAGTATGCTCTTCGACATAGGAGTTCCAGCTGGCGCACGCCGGGCATTTCCCGATCCAGCGCGGCGACTGGCTTCCGCATTCCTGACAAACAAAAACTGTTTTAGCCTTCATGCCTTATTTAGTATTCCTTGGACGGTATAACAACTTCCATGGATTCACTTTTAAATCCATGGTCAATTCATCCAAATTACGATAAATGGAATCATCATTGAACAATCTTCCAATGGTGCCTTCCCCGTGATTTACTTTAGTGATCAATTCATTGATCCCTTTCAAGGCACCCGTGACAGCATCCCTGTTTGCCGGCGATAACAATTCATTATTAACCTTATCGATCGTCAGGCTGATCTTATCCGCAATTTCATTGACCTGCTCCGTAACCCTTTCAACCGGGACCGGATCTTTGCCAAAGATCACCGCGTTGGCCTTAATGAACTCGGCCGATTGACCCGGGATGATCTCAACATACTTCTCGCCCAGCAGACCCAGCTGATTGATCATCACTTTAGAATCAATGGGAATGTTCACCCCTTCTTTGACCCAGCAATTGATGCGCACTTTGATATGTTTATCCTGGGCGTCCGTGTAAATCTTAATGCCTTTGACGATGCCGACATCGGTACCGGCAAGCCTTACCGGAGCCGCGTCTTTGATCCCGTTGGCGAAAGTAAAAACAGCCTGAAACGGCCACCCCTTCTCAACGAAAGAAAAGTTACTGATGGAACTTACAAAAAAAGACATGACCACCAGACCTGCCAGCACAAAACTACCGACTTTCAATTCCAAATGACTTTCACGGGTCATGCGCTCTCCTGGTTATCCTATTGCTCTTTTATGTGTCCAAAAACCAACTGTTCATCATCAGTGATCGGTCCTTCGCGTAGACCGTGAATAAACTGATTGACCACAGGATTATTGGAATGACGGATCTCATCCGGTGTGCCGTCCGCGATAACAGCCCCCTTATAGAACATCGCAATAGAGTCCGCGACCTGGTAGGCAGAATTCATGTCATGGGTGACCACGATCGAGGTGACCTTTAACTTATCACACAACTCGCGTATCAGATTATTGATCGCGGCCGCGGTGATCGGATCGACTTCCGAGGTCGGCTCATCATACAGGATGATCTGAGGTTCCATACACAAGACCCTGGCTAGACTGACCCTTTTTTTCATGCCTCCCGACAATTGCGCGGGCATCAAATGCTCCACATCTTTAAGTCCGACCATGGCTAAGGCATCACGCACGCGCCCCTTAACGGTCTTGCTCTCTAAATTCATGAACTCATCTAAAACAAAGGCCACATTCTCGCCGACGCTCAACGAATCAAATAATGCTCCGCCTTGAAAGACCATCCCGATCTCCAAACGCAATTTATTATATTCCCTCTCGCTTAAACCCGTTACTTCCACGCCGTTGATCTTGATCGAGCCGCTATCAGGTCGGACCAAACCCACGATGCTTTTAAGCAGAACGCTTTTCCCCACACCGGAACGGCCGATGACCGCCTTGGTCTCCCCCCGTCGGACAGTGAGATTGAGATTATTGAGGACCATCTGCGCGCCAAATGCTTTATATAAGTTATGGATCTCGATCATTTTAGGTATTTAGCAAAAAGTAAAAAACAAAGGTGATGAAACAATCCATCATGATGATAAAGATAAATGACCGGACAACCGCTGTTGTCGTTGCCTTGCCGACACCTTCCGCACCGCCTTTGACATTCAATCCCTGGTGGCAACCGACAAGCGCGATGATCATCCCAAAGAAAAGCGTCTTAATAAGCCCGGTGAGGATATCTTTCTTGTGCAATGACAAGAAGGTCATTTTCCAGAACATGTCATGGCCGATATGAAGCTTATAAACACAGATAAGATAACCGCCGCATATACCGATCAGATCCGCCAAGATCGTTAGAACAGGCAGCATGGCGACCAAGGCCAAAAATCTTGGCACGACCAGATATCTTACCGGATTAACCGCAAAAGCACGCAGTGCGTCTACCTGTTCGGTCACGACCATAGATCCTATCTCCGCCGCTATGCCCGCCCCGACACGACCAGCCACGATAAGCGCGGTCAGCACAGGGACCAATTCCCGCGTTAAAGAAACAGCAATGATATTAGGGATATACATCTCTGCGGATAATTGCATCATCTGATAAGCCATCTGCAAAGCGATGATCATCCCCACAAAAAAAGCAACCAACGCAGAAATAACAAAGCTCCCGATACCGATACGATGCGACTGTGTCAAAGAACGAACACCTTTAAAAGGGGGCGTGAATATACACGCGCATACCTGCGCCCATAGGATGCTCAGCTGACCGACATAGCGCACCCACCCCAGAGCCGTCTGCCCAGTTTTAAAAACATATGTCATCATGCGTTGTTAACCTGCCACCTGCTCCGCCGGTTCAAAAGACAATGCATCTTCTTTGCGCACGACATTGAGTTTAGTCCCCTCTTTAAAACGCCCCGCGATGATCTCTTCCGCAAGGGTGTCTTCGACATAACGCTGGATAACGCGCTTTAAAGGTCTGGCACCAAAGATCGGGTCATACCCTTTCTCGATCAAGAAATCCAGGGCCGACTGGCTTAAGGCAACATCAATGCCGCGGTCCTTCAAACGTGATACGAGTTTATGGACTTCCAATTTCACGATCTCCTGCAAATGCTCTTTGGTCAAAGGCCTGAACACAATGATATCGTCGATACGGTTGATGAATTCCGGCTTAAAGGCTTTCTTCACTTCACCCAACAAGCGATCACGCATCCCGGTATAGGATGAATCATCTTTTTGAGCGACAAATCCCAGCGTCCCGCTACTGCGCACTGTTTCCGCGCCGACATTTGAGGTCATGATGATGATGGTGTTGCGAAAATCAACCTTGCGCCCGAAGCTATCAGTCAACTGACCGTCTTCGAACACTTGTAGCAATAAATTAAAAACATCCGGATGCGCTTTTTCGATCTCATCGAGTAAAATGACCGAATAAGGACGACGGCGCACCTTTTCTGTCAATTGTCCGCCTTCTTCATAGCCGACATAACCCGGAGGCGCACCAATTAATCGGGACACATTAAATTTATCCATATATTCCGACATGTCGATCTGGATGAGCGCATTCTCATCCCCGAACATAAAATCCGACAGGATACGCGCCACTAAAGTCTTACCGACGCCGGTAGGCCCCAAGAAAATAAATGAACCGATCGGACGGCGGGGATTCTTGATCCCGGCGCGGGAACGTCGGACGGCGCGGGATATGGCAGACACCGCCTCATCCTGGCCGATGATCGCCTCCTTCATCTTGCTTTCCATCTTAAGCAGACGTTCGCTTTCCTTCTGCTCCAAACGGATCAGCGGGATCTTGGTCCACTGCGAAATAACACGGGCAATATCATCGTCGGTGATGGTCAGGGACACATCATCGCGCTTTTGCATCCACTCACTGCGCTTGCGTTCTAATTCATCACGCACATCGCGTTCCTGATCACGCATTTTCGCCGCGCGTTCGAAATCCTGGATCTTGATGAACGATTCCTTTTCTTTGCGCAAATTCTCGATACTTGCCTCTAATTCTTTGATGTGATCCGGCACCACCATGGCTAATAACCGCGCACGGGCACCCGCTTCATCAAGGATATCCACCGCCTTATCCGGAAGGAAACGATTAGAAATGTAACGGTCCGATAAACGGGCGGCCGCTTCCAAAGACTCATCGGAGAACTTCACGCGGTGATGCGCTTCATATTTATCGCGCAATCCCTTGAGGATCAAGATGGTTTCATCCACCGAAGGCGGCTCGACGATAATTGTTTGAAAACGCCGCTCCAACGCCGCATCTTTCTCGATATTCTTGCGATATTCATCGAGCGTGGTCGCCCCGATGCATTGGATCTCGCCGCGCGCTAAGGCCGGCTTTAAAATATTGGCCGCATCGATCGCTCCTTCTGCCGCACCCGCACCGACAAGCGTATGTATCTCGTCGATAAAGAGCACGATCTTCCCGGAACGTTTCAATTCATCCATCACTGCTTTGATGCGTTCTTCGAATTGCCCGCGGTATTTAGTCCCGGCGATCATCATTGCCAGGTCCAACACCACAATGATCTTATCACGCAAGATCTCCGGAACATCCCCAGAGACGATCTGCTGGGCTAAACCCTCAACGATCGCCGTCTTACCGATACCGGCTTCCCCTAAAAGCACCGGGTTATTCTTAGTACGGCGAGAAAGGATCTGCACAACACGCTCGATCTCATTCTTACGTCCGATGACCGGATCTAATTTTCCGTCCTTGGCTAATTTATTCAAATTACGGCCATACGCATCAATCGCCGGTGTTTTGCCGGATTTCTGGGCTTCCTGCTGTTGTTGTTGCTGCTGCTGG
>JANNCL010000029.1:0-8618 GCA_031386565.1 Candidatus Omnitrophota bacterium | reverse complement strand
GGAAACATTTTCCTAAGTTAGCCAATAACGTTAAGATTAAAACATGCCCTATGGTCACCCATAAAGAAACGCCCCCAATGGAGATCTTGGGAAAAGACACTCCCACTAAGAACATAAAAAGACCTTTAACGACCGTATCTAAACTCCAACCTTTTTGTTCAACCGCACTTTTTTGTTGGAGATCTTGATGATGAATAAGGCATCCAAGCATGAAGGACGGGATCAGCACTTCCAAATGAATGTGCGCACTATTTCTTAAAAAGAATAAAACTCCGCTTAGAACCAAACCATAGAATAAGAACCACTTCTCCCCTAATGGCCAAACAAGAGAATTCTGAAAACGAAAAGAGGCGAACAAAAACCCAACGATCAATACTAAGACAACAATGGAACCGGAATCAAAGCCATGGATGACGATCTGAAGTGGGATCAGCAATAGAATAACCACCAGATCATCCAAAACAGCCAACGTACGTGCTTTCTGGAAAACCCATGTAGCGCTTAAACCTGCCGCCATCATCATCGCAAACAAAACTCCGGCAGATGTTGGAGCGCTGGAAAGACCTGATAAAACAGCCGGCTGCCAAGCGCTATGAATGAACACTTTAAAATAGATAAACCACAAGATCGCAGGCAATGCCGCCGCTATCAACGCCACAATAAAATCCCAACGATAACTGCTTATTTTTCGCTTACTTGTAGAGAATTCAAACCCGACTTCAAGCATGATATATGCCAAACAAACGGAGGTTATAAAGCTAAGGCCATCTTTGATCAAAGATAAATTAAAAAACTGGCTGGATAAAATACCGCCGATTAAAAGCAAACAAAAAACAATGACCACGCTCAACCTCTTTTATCCCGTTCAAACATCCAATAATTTAACGATCAGCTTTTGCAAAGGTTCTATCTGGACCTTATTCTTTGAACTGATCCAAAAGATATCCGCGGCACCCATCACCAATTGTCCGGCTATTTCTTTTTTTCTCACATCCATCTTGGAAGGTCCAACCTTGTCGATCTTATTGACAATGATATTAAATGGATAATTATGATATTTAAGCCAGCTGATCATTGAGATATCTAGCGTTGTCGGTCCTACAACAGCGTCTAGAATAACAAATACCATGCAGAGATTGTTCCGGCTGGTCAAATATTCTTCGATCATCGGTCCAAATTCTGCTTTGCCTAATTTTGAACCGACCGCAAATCCATAACCGGGAAGATCAACCATCCAGCGGTATGGCTTGACCTCATAGACATTAAAAGTCCTGGTCTTTCCGGGAACCTGTGACACACGCGCCAAGTTCTTCCTTTGGCATAAGGCATTGATGAGTGTGCTTTTACCGGCATTAGACCTGCCAACAAAGGTCACTTCCGCATCACTCTGCGGAAGCTTCAGCTTATCCGTTTCACACATGATATGTTTTGTTGCACGTAACATCTTAGTTTAATTGTCCCCATGGCCTTAAAATCTCGACCATCACAATGATTTACATTTGACTCATCGCATTACAATACCACAAAAAAAGGCTCTCTGGTGCCTTCTTTAGCTTATAGGGGGAAATATAAGGGTCCCCTGTTTCTTTCAAAATGACCCAATATCAAGAATTCTTTACTAACAAAAAAGAAAGAATCGCCTGCACAGAGTTCTGTCTCGCACCTAAAGCGTAATGCCGCCTCATAGCTCAAAATAACATATTCCTGATAATACTTTGATATAATGATAAAAGTGAATTATCTGTGGAGGAATTAAATGCAATTTATGAATGAAATCCTGATCATCGTTGTCATGATAATTCTCAATGCCATTTTTGCAGCCTATGAAATGGCATTGGCCTCTATAACACGCACCAAGCTCACCTATTTGGTGCAAACCAAGAAAAAAGGCTCATCCGAAGCCTTATTCATGAAAGACCGCATGGAGGCAAGCCTGGCTGTTGTCCAGTTAGGCATTACGTTAGTCGGGGCAATAGCCGCGGCTATTGGCGGGGCAGGGATCACAGAATTGCTGAATCCCTTATTTCAGAAATATTTCAGCCTGTCAGCGAATTGGGCCGAGTTCCTAAGCTTACTCATCCTGATCATCCCCTTAAGCGCCTTTACCATTATATTCGCCGAACTAATCCCAAAGACCTATGCCCTTAAGAACAGTGAATGGGTTGTTCTAACCTTATCGGGAACGATGAAATATTTCTCTATCATCGCCTACCCTGTCGTATCCACCATGGAAAATATTGTTAAGTCTTCCATAAAGTTCATCGGCAGCAAAACACCCAATAACAGCGCGACCTCTGATACACAAAGCAGTTTACATGAACTGACCGCCGCCCTTTCATTAGCTAGGACATCCCGGCTCATTGATGCCCAACAAGAAAAAATAGTTTTGTCTGCGGCTCAACTATCATTAAGGCCTATTAAAGACATTATGATCCAAACTGAGGACATTTGCATGATCCAACAGGACAGCACCTTAGCAAATACTCTCATACAAGCCCACTTGGATATGCACACCCGCTTTCCCATTTGCGAAAAGACCAATGATCCTCAATCCATCCAAGGATACATCAACTTCAAAGATATTATGGCAGCACTTAAGATCAACCCTGAAGAACCCACCACTAAAGGCATTGTCCGTCCTATCAAAAGATTCCTGGATACCACGGTCATATCAAAAGTATTAGAACGCATGATCCAAGAAAAACTGCATATCGGATTGGTTGAAAATGCGGAAGGAAAGATCATCGGCATGGTGACCCAAGAAGACATCATTGAAGAACTCGTCGGAGATATCGAAGATGAATTCGACCGCCTTCCCAACCATATTCATCCTTACGGCAATCAATGGCTTATGGGAGGAGCCGTCCCAATGTCAGCGCTTGCTAAAACCCTCGCAATAGAGTGGCCCCTTTCATCCGCTACTGGCGACAACCTAAAGCTTGCAGACTGGTGTCAACAACAGTCTACAAAACCATACATCGGAGGGGAGATCATTAATGCGAATAATTTTCAGATCACAATAAAGAAATTAAGAAGAAAAAAGATCAGTGAAGCTTATGTAACTAAGAAATGAAGCCTGCGATTGAGCGCCTTCCATATCTCCATCGCCCACAATGGCAATGAAGAGATCCCCAGAACAAAAAGCCAGTCAAAGACCCCTAACGGCTCAGTTTTAAACACCGTCTGCAGGAAAGGCACATACACCACCGCCACCTGCAACAAAAAAGAAATGGCGGTCGCCATGACCAATTTCATGTTCGTAAACACACCTAATTTAAATAAGGACTCCGTCATGCTCCTGCAATTAAAAGAATGAAATAACTGTGCGCAGGCCAGCACGATGAACGCGGCCGTTCTGGCGTGGGCAAGGCTTTCCTTTTCAATATAAAAAACGAATATGAACGCCGATAAACTGCAAAAAGCTATAAAGAAACCTTGTATCAATATTAAGATCACCCGGTCTTTTGTAACCACCGCTTCCGTCGCTTTACGCGGAGGCCGCTTCATAATATGAGGATCTACAGGATCGACCCCCAGAGCGAGCGCGGGCAAACCATCCGTGATAAGGTTTACCCACAAGATATGTATTGGCAGTAACGGCGCCGGGAAACCTATCAACGAAGAAATGAACATGACCAGAATTTCACCGGCATTGCATGAAAGAAGGTAATGGATGAATTTTCTTATATTATCGTAAATCCCACGGCCTTCTTCAACAGCGGATACAATGGAGGCAAAATTATCATCTGTTACCACCATATCCGATACTTCTTTGGTAACGTCGGTGCCGGTAATGCCCATGGCAACACCGATATCCGCCTCTTTGACCGCGGGAGCATCGTTCACACCATCCCCGGTCATGGCTACGATCTCACCATGCTTGCGCCAAGCCCGCACAACTCTTAATTTGTGCTCCGGCGAAACCCGGGCATATACCGCGATATCCCGCACTGTCCGATATAATTCATCATCACTTAATTTATCCAGTTCTTCACCACTTAATGCCAATGAATCCTCATGATAAAAACCCAAAGCACGGGCGATCGCAACCGCGGTATTCCTATGGTCGCCGGTGATCATTACGGTCTTTATGCCGGCAGCCTTACATTCCTGCATTGCCATTTTTACTTCCTCACGGGGTGGGTCGATCATCGCGACTAAACCTACAAAAGTGAGTTCCTTTTCAACGATTGTTGCATCATATTTCTTGTGGCTTTTATCCAGTTCTCGATAACCTACCGCCAATACCCGCATTGCCGCGTTCGCCAATTCATTGTTAACCTGATGGATGTTCTCCCTGTCTTGCCCGGTTAAAGTCCTTGCTGTTCCGTTTTCTTCAATATTAATACAATCATCTAAAAGCAAATCGGGCGCACCTTTAACAAAAGCAAAAATCCGCTCACCCTGCTTGCGTATGATCGTCATTTTCTTACGATCGGAGTCAAACGGGATCTCGTCGACAAAAATAAATTCTTTTTCTGCCCCATCCTTTATTATCCCCGCCTTGCCGGCAGCGGTCAAAAGCGCACCCTCCGTCGGATCTCCTACAACCTTATAAACGCCGGCGCTTTCCGCCAATCGCGCCCCGTTACACAACACACCACAACGCAACATCTTTATTAGGTCCAATTGATCGGTCGCCTTAATACCATCTTTGCCAAGCATAAACTCTCCCGTGGGAGAATAACCGATACCGGTCACATCAAAGATCTTCCCTCCTGTATATATCTTCTGTACTGTCATCTCATTCTTCGTTAGAGTGCCTGTTTTATCTGAACAGATCACCGTGGCGCACCCTAATGTCTCGACGGAAGGGAGTTTTCGGATAAGCGCGTGGCGCTTGACCATCCGATGAACGCCTAAAGCAAGCGCGATCGTGACTACCGCAGGGAGACCCTCCGGGATCGCGGCGACCGCTAGACTCACGGATGTTAAGAACACATCCACGATCTTGCCGCCCCTCAGCCACCCCAACAGAAACACGATCCCCACCATGACAAAACATAAATACACGATCCACTTACCGAACTCCTCTAATTTTTTCTGCAATGGGGTGGACTCATGTTCGATCGCCTGCACCATCCCAGCGATCTTGCCCAACTCTGTCCTCATTCCGGTATAAATAACCAATGCTTTTGCCTTTCCGGATGCGACCGAAGTCCCCATATAAACCATATTGACCCGGTCTGCAAGCGGCACATCTTTTTTCTCTAAAGGGCTGATCGACTTTATAACGGACGTTGACTCTCCGGTGAGACTAGCTTCTTGCACGCCAAAATTTGCGCTGATCCAAAGTAAACGACTATCCGCAGGGATATTATCTCCCGCTTCGATCTCGATCAGATCACCCGGAACCAACTCTAATGAGGAGAGAACCTCCAGCCGTCCGTTACGAATGACTTTTGAGGAAGGATTGGATAACTTTTTTAACGCCGCAAGGGATTTCTCTGCTCGGAATTCCTGAACGAATCCAAGGATCGCATTGATAATAACGATCGCGATGATGGCAAGGGCGTCCACCCATTCCTGCAGAAATCCGGAAACAAATGCAGCACCTACCAATATCCAGACAATAATATCCTTAAACTGCCCGAGGAATAACACGAAGGGACTAACGCCCTTCTTCCCCACAAGCTGATTCGCCCCATATTCTGCCGATCGTTTAACAGCTTCTTCCTTATTAAGTCCCTGTTTTAGATCGCTTCCCAAAGCTTTGACGGCTTCTTCAACCGTTATATTATAAAATATTTCGTTCATTTGAACGCATCTTCCATTTTCTTCAGAACAGTTTTTTCCTCAGGAGAAATCTTTGACAGACCAAGGAATCCGCCTTCTGCATTTGCTACCTTTCTTGCCCGGTCAAGTAATTCCGCTTTTAAACTATCTAACTCCTGCCGGGTCATGACCTCATGAAGCCCCTCGATATAATGGGCCCAACTATCCAATAATGCGGCGGGCGGACGATGTTTAAGCCAAGCTTCAAGAAGAGAATAATCAATAGATCCTTTAGAAAGTCCGTCTTTGGCGGCCTCCGCTAGAACAGCCTTTCTCTCATTCTCATGCAGTTCCCCATCCGCCCACGCGACTTCGACTAAAGGCAGAACAACAAGGGAAGCCAAAATACTCGGTGACACTTTAAGCTCCATCAACTTATCTATTACCTTAACGTTACGGATCCCGGAGATCTCAGATAAAGATTCCCGAGTTTTTTTCATTTCCTCAAGCTTCTTGTGTTGAGCAATAAGCTCGGCATCACGCTGGAGAAAAAATGCCTCTTCAAGATTACGTCCCTGTTTTTCTAAACCTTCCCACATATTTTTCCTCCTTATTTTCAGGATTTATCCCATTGTTGCAATAGAAACTTCGGCAATCCACCCCCTGTGGGCAAATTTTGCCTCTGCAAAATGCGGGTTTATGAATGTCAGAATGTACTAATATAGCAAAAAAGCATCCTGACATATATGATTACGTAAAAATCAAAATAGGATATCCACGCCTACTAAAGTCATTTATATGACAACTTGAGGACGTTCTCTTATTTTCCTCTAATGCTAAACCGGTTATAAACATACGAAACACCTAAGAATAAAACTCCTAAAACGATCAGGGTTACGATCTTGAAAATGATATCCAGGCCGGATAGATCGATCAACACAACCCTTCCTAAAGTCAGAGCCAACAATGCCATCCCTCCCAGGCGTTCTGTTTTATTGCCGCCCGCAAATCCTATTAATATCATTAGAACACTAGCCACCCCTAAACTTAATGATATCCATTGGGAATCGACATATTGATGGATAGCAAAAACAAGGAGGATAAGCCCAGTTATAAAGGTCAATTCTTCCTCATATTCAAATAACAGGTCACCCGGTTTATGTTGTTTCACGTATCCGGCTGCATGGTAAGCCACGAAAACAGATAACACATCGCAACCTACAATAAACCATTTCAAGAATAAAGAAGCATGGATGGGCTCACATAAGAACATCATGGCCGAACTTGCAAAAGCCAGATACGCATAAGCCCTAAAACGCCTCAATCCCAACAAGGCACCTACAACAAAGAAGGCCCAGCCTTGTATGGATAATGCAAATGCAAGCCACGGCTGATGAATAAACGACCATATCCAGATAGAGAGGTAAAGACAGGAAGCAAAAGAAAAGATCTGGTCAAAGACATGGTCAATGTTCCCAGCCTCGGAAAACTTCTTTAAATGCTGTGTTAAATAAAAACATCCCGCCATTGATAAACTCGCGCTATAACACATAAACCCATACCAGCTCCAACTAGATCCAAGAAAACTTACATCTGGCATACTTTCAAAAGACCACAAAAGTATCAAACGAAAAGCGACAAACCCTGATAATGCATAGCTGAAATAATTAAAGATCTTCTCTTTATATTTAGTTCCGATGAGTAATAAGAACGGGATCTCTATCAACCATAAAAGCAACGCGGCAGTCGGAAAGAATTTCAGTGATATTGAGAACGTGATCACAAAAACAGCAGCAATGATATCGCTTAAATACAGCTTTTCATACTTCAATTTCTTCATCATTAAAGCCGACACCAAATAGATCAACCCTTCGATAAGAATAATAGTAAAACGCTGGTTATAAAATAATCTCAAGACCAAAGGATAAGAAAGCACGCTGTACAAAGCAATATTGCCAAAATTTGTAGATGCCAGCGTCCTTGTAAGAACCGTATCTTTAACCGATCTAATCAAGTGAACACCAATAAAGAAAACCAACCAATAAGAAGAAAGAAATAAAAAATTCATAAGATCGTGATAACTGAACGTGGTTATTCCAAAAAGCGCGGCCTTTTGGGAAGAGGCGATCATATTGGGAACCACCCAGATAAAGTGAATGCCATAGGTCATAATAATGCCCAATGAAAGTATTCTGACCCATTGGAATTTATAAACTAAAAATATGATCAAAACAGCCAGGAATAAACTGCTAATTATAGTAAAGCTTGTGATCTGTCCTATGGTCGCTGTCACATACGCTACAAAGATCGCCACGCCCATCATTTCTTCTGACTTGTACCTTAAGGTATGAATCATCATCCCGCCCGCAACAAGTACCAGTAAAAATAGATCTACCCCCTGGCTAGAGACAATGCGTGATGCTTCAAAATGATACATCGCATACGTCGTAAAATAAATAATAGCCCACGCACCGCCTAATAATGCCCTTCCATAATTCATCAACTTATCTTTTGCTTCTAATTTAATGCCAGCAAAAAATAAAGCACCGCCTACTAAATAACCGAAAGCAATCTTTAGGAATGGCCCGAAATATTTAAACGTATAGCTGATCAAGAAGGCCATGCCTAATGCAAGCACAGCAACACCGATCTTACTCAACCAGTTGCGTCCAAAATCTAACTCCATATCAGACTTCTTCACAGGAATAGACTGTTCTTGGGGCACGATAGCTTTAGCCTGGAGTGGTCTTACAACAACAGGTTCGGGTTTGATCTCTTTTTCTGATGGAACTGATCCAGACAACTTATTGATCAATATCTCCAGATTCTTTATTTTTGCCTCTTGGGCATACAAAGAGGATTTGAGCTCCTGTATTTGCCTTTCAGCCTCCGGGAGACTAACC
>JANNCL010000028.1:0-4882 GCA_031386565.1 Candidatus Omnitrophota bacterium | reverse complement strand
GATCTATAAATTGGTCGATAATCCGGAATGCCGCCAGTATTTATTACGTCAGGCTTTTGAAGAAGCGATCCATGTGCATACCTTCCAGTACACCGTTGAATCGTTGTCGTTAGATGAGACCGAGATCTTCAATATGTACCGCGAGAATGAGGCTATTTATGCCAAGGACGAATTCTCGATGAGCTGCACCGGCGGTATCTTGGATGAGAATGTCGACTTAAGTCAAAAAGAGGGCTTGCAAAAGTTCATCGATAATTTGGTGGCCTTTTATGTTGTGACCGAGGGTATTTTCTTTTATAGCGGTTTTGTGACCATGTTGTCCTTCGGCCGTCAGAACCGTATGCCGGGAACCTGTGAACAGATCCAATACATTTTAAGGGATGAGAGCATACACATGAATTTCGGGATTCAGTTGATCAATTCCATTATTGACGAAAATCCTTATTGCTGGACCACCGAATTCGCGAATTATTTAGTCGAACGTATCAAGGTGGCCGTAGAATTGGAAGTCAATTACGCGAAAGATTGTCTGCCTAACGGTGTTCTTGGTCTCAATGTGCCATTATTGCGGGAATATGTGCAATACATTGCTGACCGCCGTTTGGAGAAATTGCGTTTGCCAAGAGTCTATAATTCCAGTAATCCGTTCCCCTGGATGTCGGAAGTCATTGATCTAAAGAAAGAAAAGAATTTCTTTGAGACCCGTGTTACCGAATATCAAACAGGCGGGGCTTTAGAGTGGTAAACTGCACCATAACCGGAGGGAAAATATGAAGCGTATTTTGTCTATCCTGTTGGTTGGTTTATTAGTTTTAAGCAGTACAATGGTTTTTGCCTGCCCGGTCTTTAAGGGGGGCGAAAAGATCCTGAAATCACCGCTTAATATTGTTCAAAGTGTCAGGGAAGAAACACCTAAAGCGAAATTCGCTCCGTTTGGGCTGGTGGGCGGGTTCCTTAAAGGTGTTGCCTACATGGGGAAAGACCTGGTTTCCGGTCTTTATGACATTGTTGCTTCTCCTTTTACAATGTGCAAGAAGTCTTGCTGCAATATATAGATACAAAGACCTAATTAGTAGGCTTTTGGATCGAATTAAGAGCGCCGATATCAAAATCGGTGCTTTTTTTCTATTTTTATATTTAGAAAACGCTTCCCTCTCTGGATTGTAAATCATTGCTTTGCACATGCTTAGGTGCCATACTTTTACTAGATGCGGCTATGATGCTTGCATCTAGAAAGAGGTGGATAAATGAGAAAATCAATCTCGTTTTTATTAGTTGCGGCCATTGTGGTGGTGTTTGCGTCACCATCGTTTGCTTTACCAAGACCGGTAGAAAAGCTTAAAGACGGCGTCACAACGGTGATCATGTCACCGTTAGAAGTCAAAGACCATGCCATGGCAGAAGCCAAAGATGGCAGTTTTCTGCTGTTTTCTTTGCCAGGCGGCCTGCTCAAAGGCACGTTCTATATGGCTAAGAAAGCCGTTGGCGGGGCCTTGGACATCGTGACGTTCCCGCTTGATAAGTAACAACAACACAGGCGTTGTTCTGCCTAAAAAAGAACAACCAAACGCCGGTCCAACTCCCGGCGTTTGTGTTTTTTGGGGAAGCCTGCTTTGACGAATATAAGTATTGCACATACACATAATATGTGTTATATTGTTTGCAGAAAGGTGGTGGCTATGTCGAATGTCACTTTATCAATTCCCAATGATTTGCTTAAGGTTGCAAGAGAGCATGCGCGTAAGAACAAAACGTCCTTGAATGCGATGATCCGTGATTTTTTGGAAAAGAGTTTCACTAAAAAAAACAAAAACTCTTTTGATGAGTTTTTTGCGATCGCGGATCGTGCTGGGGCATCCTCTAAAGGCAAGAAATGGACACGGGATGAGCTTTATGAGCGATAAATGTTTTATTGATACCAATATTTTTGCTTATTCCATCGATTCTGCGAATTCTGACAAACAACGACGGGCTAAGTCTTTAATTGAAGAAATTATATTAAATCAAAGGGGTGTTATTTCAACACAAGTTCTTCAGGAACTTTATGTCGTTGCTACCCGTAAATTAGGGATACGCCCAACCGAAGCAAGAAAACAAATGGAATATATGCTGCAATTTGAACTAGTTATTGTTGATGCCGTGTTGATCAAAGAAGCCATTGACTGCAGTATTTTAGATCAAATCAGCTATTGGGATGCGCTGTTAGTGGTTTCCGCGGCCAATGCCAATTGCGCATCATTGCTCACCGAAGACCTAAACCACGGCCAGATGATCAAAGGCGTGCGCGTTAACAATATTTTTAAGTAAAAAGTTTAGTAAAACTAATTCGGGTTACGGTGGGTGGCACTAAATTACCGTTGGGTTGCATCCTGCACCATATATAGTATACTTACATTGAGATGAAATCCCCGATAGCTATTTTAGTTATTGCTGCATTTTTGCTGAATTCTTTGTTCCCAGTTGGGGTGCAAGCGAATGAGCTTGTTTTGCCGAAACCCGGCACGATGGTCCGTTTTAGTCCTGTGCTGAATCCTCCTGTTTTAAAAGGCATTAAAGTTCATACGGATAACCCATTCAAATTCGATTTCATTTTGGATGTAGGGGGCGATCGTGATCGCCCCGATCAAAATAAATCAAACGTAGAGACGCGATTGATCGCGTCTAAACTCATCAAATATTTTCTTGCCTCGTTAACCACGCCTGAAAAGGATATGTGGGTCAATTTAAGTCCTTATGAAAAAGATCGCATTGTGCCAGAAAGTTTTGGGCAAACCGAAATGGGGCGGGATCTGTTAGCTCAAGATTATATGTTAAAACAGATCACCGCTTCGCTCATTTATCCAGAGGATGAAACAGGCAAGAAATTCTGGAAACGTATTTACGAGGAGGCGGGTAAGAAGTTTGGAAACACAAATATCCCAGTCAACACATTCAATAAAGTTTGGATCGTGCCTAATAAATCTGTTGTTTACGAAAACACCAAGAACGGCACGGCCTATGTTGTGGAATCGACGCTCAAGGTAATGCTGGAATCAGATTATCTTGCTGCACAAAAACTTCAGGTTCAAACGGATGATATTGGAAAGCAGGTTGTTCGTGAGGTTGTGATCCCGCAATTGACCAAAGAAGTCAACGAAGGCGCCAATTTCGCTCAGTTACGCCAGGTCTACAATTCCCTCATTCTAGCGGCATGGTACAAAAAGAAGATCAAGGACAGCATTCTGACCCAAGTTTACACCGATAAGAATAAGGTCGCCGGAGTCAATATTGATGATCCTTTAGAAAAAGAAAAAATCTATGCGCGTTATCTGGAAGCGTTTAAGAAGGGGACATATAACTACATCAAAGAAGAATCCGACCCAATGACCCATCAGCTGGTGCCGAGGAAATATTTTTCGGGTGGGTTTAACATGGCGTTAGATTTAGAAATTGATGGAGCCATGAGTGTAAGTAAAATTCAGAATATTAGTAGGAGGAATTCATTAAAGATCGGTGTAGAAATGGTTAATGTTGGTATTGATGCAGCTATGTTAAACAGAAGAGCTCTTTTAGGTGCTGGAGCAGCATTAGCTACGCTTCCTTTTGGTCGTAGTGTGTTAGCAGCAGATGATGAAACGGAACCAACAATTAAATTTTTACGGAGTAACGTTTTCGAGGATGGAATGCCGCGTAGTTATGGGCTTCCTGAGGGGAGAGAGGCTGAAAAAAGTTTTTTTGCTAGTATTCAAGGTGAAAACGAAGCGGATTCAATTATTGAACGCATGATGTTAGATGCGTTAAGTTTATACGACGGTTCTGTTTGGGTCATAGCTTTAGCTTTTGCGGGTGGAGAAGATAATTTTAGAGCAGCAGACACTTTTTTTGATGTTTTGCATAAGGGTAGTTGGGGGGGATTAGCCAATATTCGTGGGTCGAGCGATCCTTTTAGATATCAAGGGATAAAATTACCTAAAGCAAATGCGTTATTCTTTAGGACCATTGTTAATAAATGGGAACAGTATGATCGGTTAACAGGAAAGAAGGAATTGAGGGGTTATCCTGGACCTGAGTATAATCGCAATTTGATTGTTTGGCCTGATTGGAAACCAGTACTTGGTGAAAATGCATGGGTTATTATAGCCGCAGCACAATTAGCTTTCGCTAAAGCCAAAGCAAGAAAAACTGAGATTGATCTAAATAGCAAAGAGATGCAGGTTGCGCTTAGCCTTATTCCGGCATTTAAAGCATTAACGACAGATATTGGAGCTATTTTGCATGCTCCTTTAGGAACGGCAGGTAAAAGTCCTTTTGAAATTTCTAATGAAAATGAAGCATCCGCATTTAAGGCTGTTCAAATGTTGCAACAAATTACCCAGAATTCCGATCTTGAGAACATGCCAAGCGGCATTGGTAAATATATTCAACGATTTGGAATGGATAAAGATACTGGTACTTTGTGGCAAGGAGGTAAATACCAAAATAATGATTTTAAACCTAATAAAGATCATTTCGCGGTTGATGTACAGACTTGGTCGATCTTAGCTTATGAACCGGAGACGATCAATACCTGGTATCAAAATCCGATAACGGCTTATCGGATGTGGAAAGCGACCAAAGAACTTGCTGGTTATTTTCAAGAAGGAAAGCTTATGGGGGTTGGTTATACAAAAGGCCGGGATATTATTAGTCCTGAGTGGACGCAGGGAGCTATTGCTGCTTGTCTTCAGTTGGCGCTGTATTATGGAAAATCTCATCCTGAATGGGCCCAGGAGACTTTGCGTGATGCTGTTGAAATGACACAGGGACTGGAAGCCTTATATGTTATGCATTCCAACCAAAAGGTAACTGATCCGGATTTGTATCTTGATTTACATACCTATAACCTTTTCCGCCGTTGGAACGC
>JANNCL010000008.1:0-15565 GCA_031386565.1 Candidatus Omnitrophota bacterium | reverse complement strand
AAAAGGCATTAAAGTTCATCCTGATAATCCGTTTCGTTTCGAGTTCATTTTAGATAAAGGAAACGAAACGCCCGCCGTAGCCAAAGGCGAAAGCACTTTGGCGAAGGAGGGCAACCTTAAATCCGAATCCACGAAGTTAATTAAATACTTTCTCGCCAGTTTAACCACCCCCGAAAAAGACCTCTGGGTCAACTTAAGCCCCTACGAAAAAGACCGCATTGTCCCTGATAGTTTCGGGCAGACAGAAATGGGCCGCGACCTTTTAGCGCAAGACTATATTTTAAAGCAAATTACTGCGAGTTTGATCTATCCGGAAGATGCTATTGGCAAGAAGTTCTGGAAGCGCGTCTATGAAGAAGCTGCCAAACGTTTTGGTAACACACAAGTTCCGGTGAATACATTCAATAAAGTATGGATAGTCCCATCAAAAGCCGTGGTGTACGAGAACGCCAAAGCAGGAACAGCGTATGTTGTAGAATCTAGTCTAAAAGTAATGACAGAACAAGATTATTTAGCGAATGATCTCAACCGCCGCCAACCAGGGGACATGATGCTGACCCCAAAGGGGGAAGCTTCGTGTCCCCAAGCCGGCTGCCAAGCGAAACAACGATCGACGTCCCAAGCACCCCAGGGTAACACCCAAACGCAAACCCTAACGTCCCAGATCGTCCGGGAAATTGTCTTACCCCAATTAACAAAAGAAGTGAACGAAGGCGCCAATTTCGCCCAACTTCGTCAAGTTTACAACAGCTTGATCCTAGCGACTTGGTACAAAAAGAAGATCAAAGACAGCATTTTATCGCAAGTCTATGCCGACAAGAATAAAGTTAGGGGAACTGAATATAAAGATTCAATTAATTCTAAAGTGATCTACGCCCGCTACCTACAAGCCTTCAAGAAAGGCGCATACAATTTCATCAAGGAAGAGATCGACCCGGCCACACAACAGTCCACGCCAAGAAAATATTTTTCTGGAGGGATGATGTTTGGTGGAGGGATGGATGCTGCCATGATCAACACATCATCTTTTCCAGTTGTGCATGGGTCGGAAGTTTTAGTTGATGTTAATTTAGCGATGAGCACTCCATTTAGAGGGTCGGTATTGATGAGCAATAGTGTGGCGATGGTCAAGGAGGGAGAAGATTTCAGGAAAGGTCGCAAGGAACTGGTTTCCAGAATGTTAGCTCAAGACGGGGAATTGAGTGTTGTACCTGAGACGGCGTATCTTGGGAAGACTGACGGGTGGGGGCATATTAAGATGAGCGTGGGAAAGAATTTTGTTTATACGTGGGAATTATTGGATGGCGAGTATCGCAATGACACTGGGTGGGAAGTTTGGATGGTGGATAATCACATGGTAGGAAAAGATTTTGTATTCCAGATTGAGTTGAGAAAGGCTAACCGGATCATAAAGAAGGAATTCGTGATCAGTCCATTGATAACAGCTTCTGTTAGAAAGAATATTCAAGAAAGCGAGGTGCGTCGCAATGTGCTTGATATAGTTTCAAAAGATAAATTAGGCGTGAAGTTGATGGCTCTCTTGATGAAAGATCCTTTAAGAATGAAAGATGTAGCAGTTCAGATGAGCTTCTATGATGACTTATCCTTGGGGAAAACGGATTCAAAGGGTAGCATTAGTTTTATGGTTGAGGAATTCTATAATTTTCGGTGGTCGGTATTTGGTTCAAAAGTTAATGGAGAAGATTGGGATGTTTATATTCAGAAAATCGCTGTAAAAAATGGGATTTATCATTTGGTGTTAAAGCTGGTTAAGGATCAAGAGGTTCAGACGCGTGAGTTCCAAGCTGATGCTCAGCTTAAGAAAAAAGTTTACCATCGTTATCAAAAAGGATCATTCCTGAATGTAGTAGATTTTAATGATCGGCTGGCACTCAGCGGGATAGAAGAGTTGGTAACACATCCGTCATTATTCTTTTTTAATAAACGTTCTTTTACGTCTTTGACCGGGTTATGGCTTGGGGAAACTAATTCAGATGGTGCGGTTCATTTTTCTCCGTTGAGTGTGGATACTAAAATATTAGTTCTGGGTAAGAAAGAATCTGGCTGGAAGTCGGTCATCGTGGAAGATGGTTTTAATAAACAAGGTTACTATCAGTTTAAGGTCAGGTCGATCAAGGAAGGTCAGGAGCCGATATTCAGGTCTTTTGAGATCGGACGTTTTCAAGAAATGGCTGATGTTGATGGACAACAGCAGTCTCTTTTTACTATCATCCCTGTCGAGGATGTTCCTCTACGTATGATCAAAGAGATGATGTCTACTTCTAGCACATTTGATGCTAAAAGCGCTGCTGCAACTTTAGAGTCACTTCAAGGATATTTTCTGGGAGAAACTAATAGTGAAGGGGGAGTGTATTTTAACTTGAATGATGGTCAGAAAGTTTTTATAAGATCCGGTTATAGAGAATCTGGTTGGAGTATGGAGGTATTGGGGGCAAGGGTGCAAAACAATGATGAAGTTCACTTTGTTCTGGGATTAAGCAAACCGGGCAGGGGGCATGTTATTAGGAGCTATGTTATTAAGAAAGAACAGGGATCGTTAAATAAAATCAATTTTGTTGAGTTTGACGATTTCAAAAGTGCTTTTGACAGTGCTAAAGAAATGTTGCCTCGCCATCCTGCGAAGGCTGTTTCCAATGAGCAAGGGGAAACAGAAATAATATTTTCAGATAATAAATTAAGATCAAAAAGTTATCGCGTTTTGATTAGGGGATTGAAAGTAAATGAACAGTATTCCGGGTATTTTGTTAAAGAGCATGAGAATATCCGGATCTTTTGGCGGGATTCCGCTGGTGTTTTGTCTACGGTTAAGATCACAGGTAATGAGACGATGATCAAAGGCGGCGTGTCAAAGAAGGCGGTGGTGATCGAACCAGGAAGCGTGGAGCACGACATTGTGACGCTTCTTTTTGGACAGCATTATTTTCAGGAGAATATGGATAATCATAAAGCGGTCAAGTCATTAATGGATGTTCTTAGGCGTTTTAAAGAATTGCCTGCGGATGTCCAGCCAGATTGGCTAGATACACGGTACTTAGAAGGGAAGGATCTGGTTACGGGGTATATGAAACATGAGGGAGATTTTCTGCCTATTCCATTGGAAGCAATGAATCAACGTTTATATTTGGGGACTGTTGATGTGCAGGGGAGGATGAAATTAGATTTTTTGGAAGGGCATCAGATATCATGGGATGCTCTGGATGTTGAAGATCGTGATGTGACAGGGGCAGATGTTTGGATCGTAAAGAGATCCCAAGGAGATGGGAATATTCGGATCACTGTTGAAGCAAGAAAAAATGGGGAAAAAATATCAAGTAAAGAATTTGTGATCTGTCCTTTGATCACCCGAAGATCAAGGGCGGATGGTAAAGCTGCTCAAATGGATGCAAAAATATTGGATATTATCCCTGTACAAGAATTTCCTCGCCGGATGGAACAATATTTGAAAATGATCGAGAAAGCTAAACATCCTTATGCCGCAACTCCGGCAGTTATTGGAATCACTGAAATGATCGCCGGTGTGGGGCAGCTAAGAAAGACTTTTAAGAAGGTTGGTTCATTGACGGGTTTATCATTTCCCGTGACGAATTCTGATGGCGCAAGTTTCTTTACGCCTTTTCCAACGCGGGAGATCAGTTTGCCTGTTTTGGGCATGCATGGGGCTGGATGGGCGCCGGTCATTGTAGAAGAAAAAATCAATCGATTCGGGTTCTATGAATTTAAAGTACGGTCAACAAAAGAAGGGTTTGAGCCGATCGAACGTTCTTTTGAGATAGGCCGGTTTACCGAGAAATACATTTGGAGAGGCAAAAAACAAAGAGTTTACAGCATCATACCCGTCAATCAAATACCAATGATGGTGGTAAAGAACGCAGTCCGGAAAAAGAGGAATTTCAATGCCGGCAGAGTAAATGAAATGTTGGGAATGTTATCGGGTTCAGAGCTGGGTGTATCTAATGTTAATGGGCGAATCACGTTCTCATTAGGCAAAAAAGAAATTGTTTTTTGGTCAGTCGTTGGAAGCCTTGCTCCCGATTGGAAGATAAGATTGCTGGGTTCAAGGTTAAGTGAAGATGGCAGGGCTGTAAGGATCTCAGTGTTAATGCATAAAGAGGAGGGGGCATATACGATCAGAACTTTTGAGATTGGCCGGGAGGTTGCTAAGACCCAAGGTGGGGTGGAATATTACAAGTTTATACCGGTCAAATATGACACTATGGCAGACGTTTCAAAGGAAGTTTACGGCTATATTTCACGATTGGATAAACCGCTGGCACCGGATCAGTTTCGTAACGTAACACTCAATTTTCACGATGTTGCAGCTGGTGAAGAAAATGTCAAGGTGGTTGAAAATGGTGAGTATTTTGAGTTATTTGGCGATGGGAACATCACAAGACCTCTAAATTATGATTCCCAGATGTTCTTGAGATTTAAAGCGATCGTGGCAAAGCCGCCAGTCACGCAATATTTGACAAGCATGACGTTCAAACTGTTGCCTTCGAACCGCAAGGTAGGTGCGCTGCTAAGATTGATCAGGAATAGGCGATACTTGCTTGAGATCAATGATGTTAGTGAGGTTTTTCAAGCGTTGAAGAAAATACAAATAGAGGGCGTTGATCTCAATGACATTGAAGGTTTTACGATGAACGAGGATGATTATTTCAAGCTGAGTAGTTTATTGGACAGCGAAGAAACGAGAAAATATTATAAAGATCATATTTACGCATTAGTTCCGCCTAAGTTTCGCTTATATGCCTTGCAAGTTCATTTGAGTGTTAAGCATCAAGAACTGATCAATCGTGTTTTGCCGCAAGAATTTTATAAAGCGATATCGATGGACATTCGTAAAGACTTTATCAAACCGGATGCGGCTATGGCATTAGTTGCAAGAAAACGGGAAGTCCTTTGGGATTGGAAAACAAATGATCCGTTGAAGAACGTGGAAGAAGCGTTTGCATTGTTCGCTCCGAAGATTCTGAATAAATATCAAACGTATCAGCTTATGGCCGAAGGTGAAGAAAAAGAAGCGGCAGGTTTGGAATTAAAAAGAATGATCTATTCCCTAGACTGGAAATTTGTCGCTAATGTGCTTAAATTAAGTTCTATTAATAATTCCGTCAACGCTCTCATTTTTCAAGGCAGCTATATTGTTATGTTTCAGTTATTTTTTAAAGAATTACATCTCGATCGTTTAGGATTTAGAGGGAATTGGTCTTCTCAAGAATGGGCCAGAAAGACGGTCATGGTCAGGTTGGGGTTATTACCAAAGAATATTATAGGCCGTTTTAATAAATGGCAGGAGCTTTCTGAGGATGAAAGAGAAAAATTAAGATTGGATATTCGAAGTATCACAAGGTTGGTGTTCCAGGATAGACGATGGGGATTGAAAAGTGCGATCAATCCAAATCGTGCTCCGTATTGGCAGAGTTCCCCCCAAGAAGTACTGAAAGATGTTTTGGACCCTCAGGGTGTTTATGGCATATTTCCTTCCCTAGCCGATACCCGTTTTTCCAAACGATCTGGTGCGTTAACACAGGATCTTACAAATGCAGAAGCATATAAGCAAGAATTGGCTGCAGTGATCTTTGAACAGCAAGAGTTTGATCCGCAGAAAGCAGCGGCAAATATTAACAGGCTCAAAGGTGCTGCGCTTAAAGTTCTTGATAATGGTGTTATTCTTTTTAAGCACAATAAAGTGACTGTTTCTTGGTCTGTGATCGGTTTTAAAGATAAGGGTTGGACAGTTATTAATTTGGGAGCAAGGGTTAGTGAAAAGGGTATATTGGAAGTGGCGGTAGGTATATTGAAGGAAGGTGAGCCGTATAGGATCAGAATATTTGAACGTGGCAGGATGGCGCAGGGAAAGAGTACGGAATTATTGTATCGCTTGCGTCCCGTCATTTTCAAAGATCTTGAGTTGATAATCAAAAAGTATGGGATATTTTTCTCAAACAAGGAAGTTCGTATCATGTCCGATACAGAAGGAGATATGAAATTATTATTATCGGATAATAATTTTCAATCCGAGAAATACAGGGTGGTTTTAAAAGGATTAGAGCCGACTCAAGAATTTGCTGTTGGTTTTGGTATGGAAGGCCGGACTTTGGTCATTACGGCGGGTAATCATCGTTATAAGTTTAAGAAGGATGCGGATAGTGATCCCATCACGTTGTATAACGGTTTGTCGCCGTTTTCGCCGGAATTATTGTTTGGGAATGGGGTTCCAGCGCCTGCTCCAAATCCTGAAGGAGTTAGGATAAGACGCAATTATATTGTTGATACAGATGACACCGACAATTCTGATGAAGAGCTTAAGGACTTGGCGCCGGAAGAGTTAACTTTATTGCGTGAGCCGGGTGAGGAGAATGGTTTTATTTCTGCCCGTAAACGGGATGATCAGCGTATTCGTGCCCAGATCCTTCAACTTGAAAGTGCCTTAGGAAGGACAGGAGAGGACGCTAATGCAAAAGTTCGTGAGGTGATAGGGGCATTAACAGAAGGTCGGATTAAATTCAAAGGGGAAGAGGTTCATGTTTTAGATGGCGTGGGGCTCGATGCAAAAGTTATCGGGCGTATAGACCGTAATATCGCCGAGAAATATGAGTATGCGCATGAAGCTGTTCAGGTTGTGTTGGTTGCTCCCAATGGCAACATTATTCTTCAGGTGAGGAATAAAGAAACTTCGGATGATTATCTGGCAATGTACGGTGGGCATCTTGAAGTTGGGCAGAAACACCAAGAAGCGGCGGAGCATGAGACGATGCAGGAATCTCATTTGACAGAATTGGAAAGTCTTCCGGTATTTGTAGGATTTGAAAGTTACGATGTTCCGGAGAGTAGCAATAAAGAACGACGGATGTGGTTTGTAAAGTTCCTGAGCACTGTTGAATTAAACAGGATGTACGGCAATAAATCCAACGAGAATAAAAAAGCGGGGGTTTATCCATCAAGGGCTACACGAGAAGGGTATAAAAAAGCATTGTTCGATTTACAACAAATGAAAGGAAATGGTACCGGCGAAGTATTGTCATTTCATTCGTTTGCTGTGAAGGATGTTGCAAATGCCCCAGCGGAATATAATCCTCGTTCCCCGTTTAATGATAAAATGAATCGTTATTTGTTGATTACGGAACGTTACGAGAGGAAGGTTACAACACGGAAGATGTTTTTTTCTCCCGGTTCATTAAACAATTTGTTCAGTGAAAAGAATCAGTCTTTATGGACAGCGATACAGCGGGCGGTCAGGAATAATGTTGATGTGGCAATGATCTCGACGGAATCTTCCTTTAATGAATTCACGGCCGAACAATTGTCCTGGGCGATCCGTGCGGCGCATCCCGTGGTTGATCCGCCGGATAACGGGGTTTTGGAGGAATGGGAAAAGGTGAAGTTCCCTGCGGATGTAAACAAATTAAAAGTTGGCGGCGGAATTATCATAAGAAAAGTTTTTATGGGGAATCAATGGCAATGGGCTATGTTATGGGGTAAACGCGGGGAAGGGGCGGCGGACAGTAAAGGGGTTTATATTCCGCCGGCGGGGAAAGTTGATCCTGATGAAACATTCATGGTCGCGGGTAAGAGAGACGCTCAGGAAGAGACAAATCTTATGTTAAAAGAACCGCTGGGCCATTTAGGTTATTTTATTGGGGACAAACCGCATATTGTTGTTCGTTTTGGGGTCTATCTTGATGAAAGCAAAGATGTGCCTCTAAGTCGTAAAAAAGAATTAGAAGATTTTCAATGGGTGCCGCTGCATTTATTTATACATGGCAATAAGGCGGATGTTGTCAAAAGCGTTGAAAAATTCTTAGGCGCACCGGTTTCTAAGAATTTTCAAGATGGGGAGGGGATGGTTGAGATAACGCGATTCTTTTCGAAAGTATTCGAGATGATCAGTCCGCGCCTCGCTTTTAATTCCCTTGGTCAGCAGGAGCAGTACATGCCGGTGGTATATGATGTTTTTTCCGAAGCAGCAAGGGCCAATCATACCGGCTTGTTGTTATCAAGCATGGATACAGCAAGAAATATGTCTGATTTGCCGACGGATAATATGAAGACAACGGCCAATATTTTATCGTCAGCCATTGCGTGGGTGGCAGCCTTTTATCCAGGAAAGATAAAGAGCAAAGAAATAGCTCATAAGAAAGGCCCTACGATGACGGGAGTGTACGCAATGGCCGAGCGCATGAGCAAAGTACTAAGATTGCCGAGATCTGATATATTTGGTCCAGCCTACGCTTATTTGGCTGAGGCTAATATTTTATCAGCACGCGCGACCGATCAGCCGAAATCTATGACAGATGTCAGTGTGCGCGATATTTATTTTTCAAAGAATGGTGAAAAAAGGGATGTGTTTGAAGCAGCCGCGGCCTTGGCTGCTTATTTGCGCGCTTTTTTCCCGGGCTCTCTCGCTAATCAAGAATTCCTTTTGCGTAAGTTCATTGAGATCGGATTTGAAGAGGACGATATTCAGAATTTACGTCTCATTTTAGGGCGTTTTAATAAATTGACCCGCGCTATGGGTGATGAGAATTTGTCATCAGACCACGAAGAGAAGCTTAAGAGTTCAAAATTATATGGATTGACTGTTGCAGAGTTATTCAGAAAGGAATTTATCTTTTCCTCCATAGCGCTCAATAGATTATTCCAATATGCGAATGTAAATAAAATACCTGCGTTAATCAATGATCCGCATCATCAAAGCGGGCAAGGCCATGATGATGATCTGGCGCAGTTATCTAATATTGTACAAAAAAGTCTGACAGGTGTGTCTGCTGCCCCCACAGGCGGTATTGATCTAAACCCTGCTCAAATGAATTTACAGATCAAACAAAACAATACCCAGCCTATTCAATTCCACATTGATCCCGCGCAATTAGCGCAATTGCAGAACGCCCCGGGTTTTGAACCCGTGATCATTAGTATTATTCCGCTAACAGATCTGCATGCTTTTTTGGGCGTAAAATAATCGTTGCATCGTTCCCGCAGCTGTTGACACTCCATCGTAATTTCTTTATAATGGCACTTTCTATATAATATAGAAAATATAACGGGCCGACACAAGCCTGCCTGTCGGCAGACAGGGTCGGCCCCTACGAAAAAATCTGTTATATCATAATCGTGTTCAGGAAGGTTGTTTATGGAAACTAATGAAATTAAAGATGTTAGGATAAAAAAGTTAGAAACTTTGCGGGCCAAAGGCATTGATGGGTATGGTCAGCGTTTTGTGGTGACGCATGTGATCGGGGATATCTTGAAGAATTTTCAGGAAGGCTTGCAGGTGGTGGTGGCCGGACGGCTGATGGCGGATCGTTCTCACGGCAAAGTGCATTTTATTGATCTGATGGATCAAAGCGGGCGCATGCAGGTTTTTGCCAAGTTGGATCATTTAGGCCAGGAGGCCTTTGATCTGTTGGAAGCTTTGGACATTGGGGATATTTTAGGAGTAGAGGGCGAAACCTTTACAACTAAAACCGGACAGCCTTGTATCCGGGTGAATAAATATCATGTGCTGGCCAAGTCTTTACAAACGTTGCCGGAAAAATGGCATGGGTTAAAAGATGTAGATATCCGCTATCGCCAGCGCTATGTGGACATGATCGCTAATCCGGAAGTGCGCGATGTGTTCATCAAGCGCAGTAAGATCATTTCATTTATTAGGAATTTTTTGGATAATCGCGGTTTCCTGGAAGTAGAAACGCCGATGCTGCAGCCTTTAGCGGGCGGCGCGCGCGGCCGGCCATTTGCTTCCAAGCACAATGCGTTGGATATGAATGTGTTTTTACGCATTGCCCCGGAACTGTATTTAAAACGTTTGTTGGTGGGTGGTTTGGAGAAGGTCTATGAATTAAACCGTAATTTCCGCAACGAAGGCATCAGCACGCGCCATAATCCGGAATTCACCATGCTGGAAGTTTATCAAGCTTACGGCAATTTCGAGGACATGATGAAATTGACCGAAGATGTGGTATCGGAAGCGGTTAAGTTGGTGCATGGAAGCTATAAGATCACGTATCAGGGCAAAGACATTGATTTTACGCCGCCGTGGGAACGCCGTTCATTTGCCAAAGTGGTTAAAGAGCATTTTGATATTAACCCGGAAGATGCGGCGCCCGAAATGCTGGAGAAAGTTAAGGCCCGGCGCAAGGGTGTTAAGATAGATCGTTTGACCCGTTCGGCGATCATGAAGATCGTTGAGGATGTGCTGGATGAGCATCAGAACGCCAATCCGGTGTTCATGCTCGATTATTTCGCGTTCCTCTCTCCCTTGGCCAAAACCTATCCGGATAATCCGGCCATCGCCCAGCGTTTTGAGTTTTTTATCGCCGGCATGGAAGTGGGCAATGCCTATACCGAGCTTAATGATCCGCAAGAACAGCGCACGCGCTTGTTAGCTGATCTGGAAGACGATGTGGAAACCGGCAATCGTTCGATCGATGAGGATTTCGTGACCGCGCTGGAATACGGCATGCCGCCGGCCGGCGGTTTAGGGATAGGGATCGATCGTCTGGTCATGTTATTAACCGATTCACCGTCGATACGCGACGTTATTTTGTTCCCGCTTTTAAAGCCGGAGCAATAAGGATTTTTTCCTCCCCCTTGATGGAGGAGGTTAGGTGGGGGTGAAAATAGCGCTTACCCTCCTCCCTGGCCCTCCCCACAAGGGGGAGGGAATATGTTTTGTTACAAAAGGATCTTAATGAATTTTCCTATATGGATGGCTTTTCGTTATTTGAACGCTAAGAAAGACAAGTTCTTGAGCGTGATCAATTTTATCGCGGTCGCCGGCATTGCGATCGGGGTAGCGGCGCTGATCATTGTCATCGGGGTCATGAGCGGGTTTGATCATGATATGCGCGAGAAGATCGTCGGGGCTAATGCCCATGTGCTGGTTGAAAAGGAAAGCGGCCTGAAGGATTATGAAGAAGTGTTCGCCAAATTAAAGGGTGTCAGCGGGGTCATGGCCGCAACGCCGTATATTCAAGGGACGGTATTTTTAGAAGGCCCGCAACGCGCGGTTAATTTGATCTTGCGCGGGGTCGATCCGGCAACGGAAGCTAAAGTAACGCGCATTGATGAATATTTGACGAACAGCAAGATCGAAGACCTGAAAGAAAATGAGGTGGTGATCGGCAGTCAACTGGCTTCTTTTTACGGGTATAATATTGGCGATGAAATAACGGTGATCGCGCCCGCCTCCGGCGTGGCCGGGAAAGATTGGCGTTTTAAGTTTAAAGTGGCCCAAATATTTAATTCGGGGATGTATGAGTATGATATGAGCCTGATCATCGTTCATTTATCCAAAGCCCAGCAAGTCTTTCATTTTGGCAGCAATATGGTTAACGGAATAGGTTTAAAATTAAAGAACCCCGATAAGGCGTTAGAAGTTAAGAAAGACATCTATGATCTAATGGGGTTTAGTTATGTGGTGCGGACATGGATCGAGATGAATAAGAATCTTTTTGCGGCGTTGGCGCTGGAGAAGATCACCATGTTCATTATTCTGACGCTCATTGTACTGGTGGCCTCGTTTAATATCGTAAGCACTTTGATCGTGACGGTGACGAGTAAGGTCAAGGATATCGGTATCCTCATGGCCATTGGCGCGTCGCGCGGTACGATACAGGCGATCTTCACGGTGCAGGGTTTGGTCATCGGGTTTACGGGTGTTTTCTGGGGATTTGTTTTAGGGGCAGGTTTAAGTTACCTGCTTAAAACGTATCATTTTGTCGAATTGCCACAGGATATTTATTATATGAAATACATCCCGGTTTTGATCCAGGCAAGCGATGTGGGGTATATCGTCGGAGCGGCCATGATCATTGCTTTCTTGGCCACCATTTATCCGGCGTATAAAGCCAGCCGTCTAGAGCCGGTAGAAGCGTTGAGGTACCAATGATCACGTCTAATAATGTTTCTAAAGTTTATCGTCAGGAAGGCAATGTCCTGCGCGTATTGCGCAATGTGTCCATGGGAATATCCAAGGCGGAAGTGATGGCGATCGTCGGTCCTTCGGGAGCCGGTAAATCGACGCTGTTACATATCCTGGGGGGGTTGGACAAACCCAACGAAGGGGTTGTGGAGTTCGAAGGTCAGGATGTTTATGCCATGTCCGATGAAAAACGTGCCGCGTGGCGCAATGCGAAGGTAGGGTTTGTTTTTCAGTCGTATTATCTGATGCCGGAATTGACCGCTTTGGAAAATGTTATTTTGCCGGTAATGGTCAAAAATAATTCAAGAAAAACAAGCGGGATCGAAGATATGGGAGTAAAATTACTGGAGAGCGTTGGTCTTTCTGCCCGTGTCACGCATCGCCCCAGCCAATTGTCCGGCGGCGAACAGCAGCGGGTGGCCATTGCCAGAGCGTTGATCAATAGCCCGGCGGTGTTGTTCTGTGATGAGCCAACGGGTAATTTGGATTCTGTGTCAGGTCAGAAGGTCATGGATATTTTATTGGGTTTGAACGCGGTTTATCAGCAAAGTGTTGTGATCGTGACCCATGACGAAAAGATAGCGGCGCGTGTTTCTCGTGTTGTGTATATTAAAGACGGACAAATCATATAAGGAGCAGGACGTGAAGATCTATTTTAACGGTAAATTGGTCGCAAAAGAAGATGCCAAAGTGTCCGTGTTCGATCATGGGTTTTTGTATGGCGACGGCGGTTTTGAAGGGATACGCGCGTACGACGGGGTGGTGTTCCGTTTAAAAGAGCACATTGACCGTTTGTATGAGACATTGCACACTTTGCTCATTGACACACGAATGACCAAGAAGGAAATGATCGATGCGGTGGTGGCCACGCTCAAGGCTAACAAGATCAAGAACGGTTATATCCGTTTGATCGTCAGCCGCGGCGACGGTGATCTGGGGTTGGACCCCCGCAAATGTTTTGGCAGACCCAACATCATTATCATTGCGGATAATATCGTGTTGTACCCTCCGGCACTCTATGAAAAAGGCATGGAAATTATCACGGTGGCAACCGCAAAGAATAATGTCAATGCCCTAAATCCGCAGCTTAAGTCGCTCAATTATTTGAATAATATTTTAGCTAAGATCGAAGCGGTGCATTGCGGATACAATGAAGCGATCATGCTGGATAGCAATGGCTATGTCGGAGAATGCACGGGAGATAATGTTTTTATCGTTAAGAAGGGGATCTTGCGCACGCCGCACTTATCCCAGCTGGAAGGCATCACGGCGCAGGCCATCGTGGATATAGCGGAAGGCAATAAGATCAAGGTCGAGAAAGGGTTCGTTACCCGTCACGAGGTTTATAATGCCGATGAGTGTTTTTTGACCGGCACGGCGGCGGAGTTGATCCCGATCGTCAAGGTTGACGGACGCACCATCGGTACCGGACGTCCCGGCCCGATGACGGCAAAACTCTTACAAGCGTTTCGATTGCTAGCCAAAAAAGACGGGGTTAAGTATGCAGTGTGATATATGCAATAAAAAGAAAGCCACGGTGCATTTGACCGAGATCGTTGATGAGCAGATGTCAGAGATGCATTTGTGCGAAGAATGCGCGCGCAATAAGAGCGCTCAAATGGAGCAGCAGTTCGGACTGGGCGATCTTTTGGCGGGTTTGTCCGCGGATGTGGGTAAAGGACCGCTTAAGGGGGATGATAAGAATGCCCTTAAATGTTCGGGGTGCGGGTTGATCTATGAGGATTTCCGTAAGTTTGGTCGTTTAGGCTGCGGTCAATGTTATGTGTCTTTCAAAGAGCATTTATCCGGCTTGCTGCGTAAGATCCATGGTTCGAACCGTCATTTGGGAAAAACACCTTTTGGTGTTAAGCCGGAGGTTGTTACAGAAAAAGCTGCTAGTACGGGAACGGCATTGCCGGCCCCTGAGGAGACGGTGCTCATAGCCTCGGATAATATTGAAGATCTGAAAAAGCAGCTGCATGCCGCGATCGCCGCGGAAGATTTTGAAAAGGCGGCAAAATTGCGTGATAAGATACGCAAGATGGAGCAAAAATGAAGATCGAAGAACTGTTAAATCATACAGGAGAATGGCTGCGCGGGACAGGACCGTCCGCGCATATTGTCATGAGCTCCCGCATTCGTTTAGCGCGCAATCTGGCGCATGCCACGTTTACCAATAAAGCCGGCAAAAAAGATCTGGAAGGTGTATTTACTTCCGTTGAGAAAGCCGTCGCTAAGATCAGTCTTTTTAAAGGCGCTACGTTGTTCCGCATGGGTGATCTTGATCAAGTTGATCGCCAGATGCTGGTGGAACGTCATTTGATGAGTCACGAACACGCCTCTAATCCCGACGGCAAGGGATTGTTGATCTCAGGTGAGGAAGTCATTTCCATCATGGTCAATGAAGAGGATCATCTGCGCATTCAAGTGATGCGGTCGGGGCTTAATCTGACCGAAGGCTGGGACATGATCAATGCCATGGACGATGCTCTTTCGAAAGAACTAGAATTCGCTTTTATGCCCGCGTGGGGTTATTTGACCGCTTGTCCGACCAATACCGGGACGGCCATGCGCGGTAGCGTCATGATGCATTTGCCGGCGTTGGTGATGACCAAACAGATCAACAAGGTGCTGGCCGCCATTTCTAAATTATCTTTTGCCAGTCGCGGATTTTACGGGGAAGGTACACAGGCATCGGGGAATTTTTATCAGATCTCGAATCAGGTTTCTTTAGGGCATAGTGAAGAAGATATTATCCAGAATATCAATGGTCTCATCCGTCAGGTCATCGAGCAGGAAGAGCAGGCGCGTCAGGCATTATTAGTGCAGAATAAGCCGATGCTCGAGGATAAGATCTGCCGTTCGTGGGGGGTTTTGAAAACCGCGCGCATTATCTCAAGCCAAGAGGCTATCGAATTATTTTCGATGGTCCGCCTTGGCGTAGACATGGGAATTCTAAAACACGTCGCCCATAAAGCGATCAATGAAATGTTCATCACCATTCAACCAGCCCACTTGCAAAAAGTGGAAGGTAAAAAACTTAACGCCTTTGAGCGCGACACCAAGCGCGCTGGCGTTATCCGTCAAAAGCTAGGAGGCAATAATGTTTAATCGATTCACGGAACGTGCCCGCAAGGTCATCGTTTATGCGAAGGAAGAAGCACGACGTTTTAATCATGATTATATCGGCACGGAACATTTGTTATTGGGGCTTATCCGCGAGGGTGAGGGTGTTGCTGCCGCTGTTTTACAAAAGTTAGGGTTAGACCTTGAGACTATTCGTTTGGAAGTGGAGAAATTGGTCCAGCCGGGTCCTCAGACGCAGGTGATGGGGGATATCCCGTTCACGCCGCGTTCTAAAAAAGCATTAGAGCTCTCCGCTGAGGAAGCGCGTGCCTTGGGTCATAATTATATCGGCACGGAACATTTGCTGCTTGGTTTGGTCAAAGAAGGCGAAGGCATGGCCTACCGAGTGCTGTTGAATTTAGGGTTGGACTTAGGCAAATTGCGCAATGAGGTCATGGAATTATTAGGATCCGGTATACCTGGGTATGGCCAGCAGCAGCAACAACAACAGCAGGAAGCCCCAATAACAAATGTTCCGTGCCGATATAA
>JANNCL010000333.1:0-2454 GCA_031386565.1 Candidatus Omnitrophota bacterium | reverse complement strand
GTGAAAAGAATACCTCTGAATATTCACCCTTTTTAATCTGTAATGTTTCAATAAGACGTTGTTCCTGCTCATTAAAATTAAAATAATCGACAATACCTTTAACAGCGGGCATTGAATTCTGCCGCAAGATAAAGCGAGTATTGGAATTGCCTAAAATGGCATGTTCCAAACCACCAGATAGAAAATCATTCAAAGATTGTGTAACCGATATGGCACCTGCACCGTATTTACGAAACGTCCTATAACACTCCGCAATAAATTTAGCCGATTCAGGAGTAGATAAAAGCTTCCAGCACTCATCGAAAATTACAAACTTACGCCGTCCTGGCTCACTCATGATCTTACCCCAGACAAAATTAGTGACAATGGTCAGCATCACCGCTTGAAGACGTTCAAACTTCTCAAGACCTTTTAAGTCAAAGCAAATAACACTGTTATCTAAAGAAATGGTCGATTTCCCATCCGTATAATTGCCGTATTGACCACCGGCAAACCAATTGCCCAAAAGCCCTACGACCGGCTCATAAAACTGTTGGAGGGTTTTATGAGCTTCTACGACGGCTTTAAGCGATTCTTTAAGATCACTTAAGATCGGATAATCAACTGTGCGGTATAAATGCTGAATTGATCGGAAAATTAAATCTTCAACGATCTGATCCGAACCGTTGAAGCGTGCCACACCACCCATCATTTGCTCAATGGTCTTGGTTTTGATGATCAAAATCTCATTCTGCTCTTCTTCACTGAAGTCACTTAACTTTTTGCCTTGGGATAAATCAAATAAGTTGATCGTAAACTTTTCCTTAAGCCCCAGATCAATATATTCCCCGCCTTTTAATATGACCTGCCGCTTGTATGAACCGCCGATATCAATAAAAATCTCAACAGGATCATTCTTGCTGTATTGATTGATGATCTGATTGATCGTAAAGCTCTTGCCGGAACCAGAGGCTCCAACAACTACTGTATTAAAAGCCGATAAATCATCAGAGAATGGATCATAGGCCGCAAGGCCATGAGTTGTGTTATAAAACAAACACTCGGCTTTGCCGCTCCCTTTGAATTCAGAGAAAAACGGCATAAAATCTGCCAAGTGGGCAGATTTAAGCAAAACCCAGCGCGATGCTTCTTTAGTCCAGCCGGGCAGAATGCTGACAAAGATAGGCTTAACCGCACCCCAGCGTTCATCATGCATTTCCGTGCCATTAAGAGAAGAAAACAGGCGGATGACTTCCGCCGTTTTCTTCTTTATCTCATCAAACTCTTCCCCGTACACATGGACAGTTAACTGCATACGAAATAGCTTTTGATTGCTTTGCTGTATTTCCTCTAAAAGATATTCATATTGGCTGACCTTTGTTTGAGCATCCTTATTGATAATGCCAAACATGCCCTGCATATTGCCATATTCACGCTTACGCATCCCTTCAATCTTTGAACGTCCCCATTCTTTAGAGGGTGCTTCAAAATTAACCACCACATCAAAATCAGGAAAACTTAAATTATCTAATTGAGCCAACATCGCTGGGAATGTCGCTTCAGGCAAAACTTTCAACGATATGTATTTGTGATAAAAACCACCAAAATGAATATATTCACCCTTTTTATCATCAATACAAAGATCCGAGCAACATACCTGCCTAACAAATACTTCATTATCTTTAGGCTTAGGGCACTCAATGCCCTGCTTTAGGCGATCAGGGTTTAGATATTTATAAATTAAGCACATAAGCTCATACTCATTCATACGCTTAACCCCAAACCCAGCGCCAGTGATCCCTTCTTCTATATTATTAACCACTAATCGGAAGTCTTTTTTAGTTTCATCCACTTGGGCGGCATTTAATTTCTTCACATTGCCAAAGAAATTAAACGGTTTGGGCGACCCGCCCAAGTGGAGGCTTGAAAAATTAACCAATAAATAACAGTGTCTACGCCTAAAAAGCTTTTCTTTCTCTAAACTTTCAAACCGTTTTATGCGTTGATCATGCATGGCATTGATCAAAGGATGTGTTGTTTTGATGGCCTTGTGTTCATTGATTTCCTTAGAATAGTTACTGTCTAAGGTAAAGAACACTTGATAGGTAGCACGATCACTTAAGCTGTTTAAGAATGTTTCAATTCTTTGTGAATAGCCAATAAGCTCATCAGAAGAATAATTATCAAGGCTCTGGCAGGTGATTTCATATCCAAAGGATAGGGAATCATCCTTAAGAACTAAAAAGCCGTCTTCAAAATGGCTATAGGGCAATAATTCTTGAAGGCCGTTGAGCTTAATATCTAGCTCACGGCCTTTGATTGTGTGGGCGAATTCTTGCGGAAAAGCGGTAAAACGTTTGGCTTTAAAAAACCAGTCAATGTACTGCTCTGTGGCGTTCGCCGGTTTGCCCTTTTTAACCAAAATTAGGAAACCGCTCAAAGCTCCTGCAAACCCCGAAATGATAAGGTTATTCA
>JANNCL010000326.1:0-6726 GCA_031386565.1 Candidatus Omnitrophota bacterium | reverse complement strand
GGTTATCCAAATTGATCGTCGGAGGAATAATATTATGCTCCATGGCTAATACCGTGGTGATCACATCTAAAACACCGCAAGCACCTAGCATATTACCATAAATAGATTTCGGAGCCGAGACGGGGACTTTCTTAGCATATTCCCCAAAAGCTTTCTTAATCCCTTTGACTTCGCTAATATCACCTTCTTGAGTACCCGCCCCGTCTGCGCAGATATAATCTATATCGTGGGGATTTAATCCGGCATCTTTCAACGCCAGAGTTACGGCACGAGCCAATTGTTCGCCGTCATTCGCAGGGTTGATACGGTTTACAGCATCCGTTGTTGTCGCATAACCGATAATATTGGCATAAACGTGTGCATTGCGAGCTTGCACTCTTTTAATAGGCTCTAAAGTTAAAACTCCCGCACCCTCAGCAATAACCAAACCATCACGTTTACGATCGAACGGTCGGTAGGCCTGCTGAGGGTTATCGTTATGATGACTCAATACACCGGATGTATTGGCACATAAGAGCGCATAAGGAGTAACCGGTGCTTCCATGCCGCCCGCCAGAACAAAATCACACTTGCCGCGATTGATCGTTTGCGCGGCATAGCCGATCGCCATCAAGGAACTTGCCCTGTCAGAGACAACAGTTTTACTAAAACCCTTGATGCCGTAATTAATCGATATTTGACCCTGAGGAGCAGCCGGGAACCAGGCCGATGCCATGAACGGGCTCACGCCTTCGCGGCCTTCGAGATACATGTCGCGTAATTCTGTTTCGGCATAAAGCCAACCGCCTAAGGCATTGCCCATAAAGATGCCGACACGTTTAAGATCTTCCTGTGACAAATTAATATTCGCATCTTCCAAACACATCTCTGATGCAACAAGCGCCATGTGGGAAAATAAGTCGATCTTTTTAAGTAGACGGGAAGACACATTGCTATAAGCTTCTAATTCTTTGACCTGCCCGGCAATGCGTGAGGCATACAAGGACGCGTCGAAACGTTCGATCTTCTCGACAGCACTACGGCCAGCTTTAATATTCGCCCAAAATACCCGTTTATCAATGCCGCTGGGGGATATCACTCCCAATCCTGTAATCGCTATCTTTTGCATAACCTAACCTTTATATCTTTTTAAGACCATGGCGGAATGAATGCCTGAAAATCCGCTGGACGTTTTTAATATGCAATCAACCTTCTTGGCCAATGCTTGATTGGGAATGTAATTGAGATCACATAAAGGATCCGCTTCCTCCTGATTGATCGTCGGCGGAAGGATATTACGTTCAAACATCAAGGAACTAAGTGCCAGCTCTATTCCGTTAGCACCGGCTAATGGATGACCGATCATCGATTTAACCGAAGAGATCGGGATATTATAGGCTTGCTTGCCTAAGGCCATTTTATAAGCGCTGGTCTCAAAAACGTCATTCTGACGCGTTGAAGAACCGTGCGCGCTGATATAATCAATGTCTTCTGCCTTGATCCCCGCATCATCCATCGCAAGCGTAATACTATCCGCCATGGCATCGCCGTCCGGCGGCAGATCGGTCATGTGATACGCATTACAGGTTGTACCAAAACCTACCACCTCACAATAAATTCGGGCACCACGTTTTAAAGCATGTTCCAATTCTTCACAAATAAGCACTCCTGCGCCCTCAGAGATAACGAATCCATTGCGTTTATTATCAAATGGACGGCTGGCTTTGGCCGGTTCATCATTGTGCACGGACAACACATTGACCGTATCAAAAGCACCAAAGGTGATCGGCGTGATCGGTGCTTCTGATGCGCCGCAAACCATCACATCTGCATCACCTTCCGCAATGGTTTCAAATGCAAAACCAACGGAATCCGTTCCTGCGGTACACCCTGTTGAGATCGTATTACACACCGCATGTAAACCATACTTCGCCGATATCTCGCTAGAAGGTGTGTTGAACATCGCCGCATCATACAGATCAGGCCGGACGATGGCCGGATTGATCGGGTTCTTGCCGCTATCTGTCACCAGTGCAAATTCTTCTTCCATATATTTCGTGCCGCAGATCGCATTGGCTAAACAAACACCCATCATCTCCCTGTTAACGCTCTTAAGGTTTAACTTTGAATCCTCCAACGCCATCCGCGCCGCCACCATGGCAAACTGCACATAGCGGTCCATGCGTATAGCTTCTTCAAAGGACAGCCCCAGAGCGATCGGATCAAAATCCAACACTTGCGCCGCGATCTTGGTATTAAAGATCGACACATCAAATTCCGTCACCCGTCGTATCGCTGAAACCCCTTTGATCATGGCTGAGAAACATGCGTCATTACCTATGCCATTGGGGGCGATAATGCCGACACCTGTGATGACTACCCTGCGTTTCTTAATCATGACTCTGCCTTTTTCTGTAATTTTCCAAGAATTCTTGTAAAAATAATTGCGTCTGATCTTACCATCTGGTTTTTTAAAAAAAGAATAATAGATACCGTTCCTACAGCAGCCCACGGATCTGGATTAAATTTATTCCATGAAATAAAAGGAACTGTTAAAAGAACAATAATTGAGATTATCGCTAAAGCTGCAAATATATACAAATGCAGCTGGTTTTGCGTTGCAATCTCTTCTTTAATCTTAATAAATTTTTGTTCCCCCGGGGTTAGTTCCATATCCCCCCTCCCCTAACCCCTCCCACAAGGGGAGGGGAATATATTCTAATGACGTATATTCTCATCCATGAGATTATTATGACTCGCGATCACTACCCATTTATCCCCTGACTTTTTCCAGGTCATGGTATAGCGGCGTATCACGCGTTTGCCGCCTTCGGTGTTGACTTCAACCGTAAATATTAAATATTGCACAATGGCGATATCGCCGTGGATCTTGATCTGGATCGGGCGTAGTTCGCAGATGGCGATATTGGTGGACTTGGTCCAGAAACCGACCCATTTGTATAACCACGGGCGATCGACCGGGATCGGGCTTTCGTGGCCGTAACCAACCATGTCTGGATGAATGTATTGGATGAAATCATCCACGCGCTTATTGATCAAATGATCCCAGTGCGTTTCCAAACAACTCCAGACTTCCCGTTCTGTCTTACCCCAATATTCCGGTATCCATGATGCTAAATTTGAACTCATACGGATATCTCCTTAAGATTAAACGCTTCTTTCACTTGATCAACGGTAAAATATTTTCCGGTATTTTCGACCTCATGCACCATGGCGGCGATCCTGGTATTAAGCGGTGCCGGCAATTTAATATGGCTGCCGATTTGTACGACTTCACCATTGATAAAATCGATCTCGCTCATGCGCCCCCTCATTATGCTTTGCAAGACAGAACCGTATAAGGGTTCTTTGCTTAACCCCGTCAAGGTCTTATGTACAATGCCGGCGGCCTGTTCGATCGGCATCTGGGTTAAACCGATAATTCTTTCTTTGGGAAAGCTTGGCATATCATGCAATTCAATGTTGGCGGCGTTGATGATCGTCAAACCTTCTTTAAGTAACAAAACGCTTAAGCGGCACATATCCATGTCCGCGAATGTTTCTTGCATAGACTTGCCTAATACAGCCGGGATACAATTATTACAATTAACAAATAGTTTTAGATATTTTGCTCCCATTATATTTGTCGAAACAACTACCTTAAATGCTTTTCCTAAAACTTCAGCGACCGCATGGGTGGTGGGGTCTGCCGGTGTGAATGGGCGGCCCAAGATCCAATCGCCGTCAAAATTATAAATGATCTCTCCCTCACTGACAAAAGTCGCACCAAACATCACGATCGACGATAATTGACGGGTTTTATCATAATGACAGCTCAAGATATTATCCCCCTGTACGCCGTTCTGCGTGGTCAGAACCATGCCGGATTCAAGGAATTCAGAATTATGCTGATACGCGTGCTCGAGATCCTGTGACTTGGTGGCAAAAATCACAAGATCATACGGTTTATCTAATTGTGCCAGCGATTTAACGCGAACATTTTCCTGTCCCCGGACACCTTTTACAGTCAGACCATGCACATTAATGAACTTGCTTTGATCCGCTTTAGCAATGAGCGTGACATCTTCCCCGGCTTTTGTTAAATAAGCCGCAACAACTCCGCCGATAGCACCTGCGCCGATCACCGCGATGGTCATTTCCCGACCCCGTACTTTTTATAGTCAAGACCGGCTTCATCCATGATGCGTATCATTAATGAATAAAACGCCTTGGGCACTTCGGTCTCGAAAGCAAAAACAATATCCGCTTCTTCAACTTGGAAAGATCCACGGCTTTTGGCATTCTGTTCCGCTTTTACATTCACCACCTCTTTGGCCAGCCCGCGGTGAAAGATCGGGATCAAACGCAGCATCTTATTATACTTGGCCATTGCCTCTGCTTCCCATTTCATTGTGGTAACCACTGTATGCATATTATTTCACTGCCTCAACACGGGAATTTGCTTCCCATTTAGCAATATTGTTCATGAAGTCTTTAACGCACAATTTGACTTTGATGTTGTAATTGCTCTCCATGATACGATGGATACGCTCCGGCTTGGAATAATATTCTCTCATGCACCAAGCACCCAGACGGCCTACTTCTTCGATGCTTAAATTCTCCGTTGGGATAACCGGATGTTGGAAATCCCAAACACGTAAGTCGATCTTATCCGGATCGAACCAACCTTGCTTGATGGCATTACGCCAATCCGGAGAATTAGGCACCGGCGTCAAATAGTCCAAAGCGAAAATATCAGCATCGATCTCATCCGCCACGCGCAAACGTTCTTTGATCTTGGCCTCAGTGTCTTCTCTTAAGCCAATCAAGACTGTTCCGACACTGCCAATATCATTTTCGCGTAAGATATCCACTGTTTTCTTGATCTGAGCAATTGTCACACCCTTACCGGTCTTATGCAGCGACATATCATCTTCCACTTCAACCCCCGTCAATGCTAAGAACAATCCCGCTTTTTTCATCAGCGGCAAGATCGCATGCTGTGATATCCATTGGTCCGCGCGTCCCAAACAAACCCACTCGATCTTATTGCCGCGCTTTAATTTCTCCTCGCAAAACTCGATCATGGCTTCCGTATCAGTATTGAACGCGTCATCCTGGAACACGACGGTTGTGATACCATACTTCTTTTCCAGGATATCTAATTCATCAACAATGCGCTTGCCTTTCAAGCCGCGCCAGGTCGTAAAATCCTTCGTTGCGGTGCGGCTATCATACAAAGCCCATTCATAACAAAAATGACACTTACCCGGACATCCCCGAGAGGTCATTAACTCAGCAAATGGTTTCCAATACGTATGCCCCACATATTTCTCCATCGGGAAAAGATCATAGGCCGGCATCGGTAAAACATTCAGATCTGGTATCAAGTCACGGTGCGGTCCTATCACGATCGTCCCGTCTTTACTGCGGGACACGAGACCCGGAATATCCCGTTCATTCTTAGGGTTTCCAGCCTTGATATTATTGATGAGATCTTCTAAAGTAATTTCCGCTTCACCCAACATGATATAATCGATCGTCGGGTTTAGACGCATTTGACGTTCCCAATCTCCGGAGTACCATAAACCGCCGGCTACCGTTTTAACATGCGGCATGGCTTCTTTAATGATCCTTAAACCTTCATTGAAATACCAAATAACGGCCGCACCACAGGTTGAATGTAATAATTCACCGACGAAGACCATATCCGGAGCGCTTTTCTTTACATAAGCCAACATCCCATCCCAATCCATTTCCAGCGCACGGGAGTCCAGCGCGTCTACTTCACCCAATCCCTTTTCACGCACATACGCTGCCAATTGCGCATGCATTTGATTGGCAGCTTTGTGATTCCCGTGCGAGTCCCATGCTTTAAGCGGCGGTGTTAAAAAAAGAACTTTCATGTTAGCTCCTTGTGATTTTCTTTATTTGCTTAATGACTTGTGTTAATAAATATATCGATACCATATGCATCTTGCTTAGTCAGAACCACGATGTGACAAGCGACTTCCCGCCCGGCGTTTGATCTGTGGCAATATGCTTTGTTTGGGTATACTCATACAAACCTTGTTTACCCAACTCCCGTCCGAAACCGCTTTGTTTATAACCGCCAAACGGCGCTTCATTGAGAAAAACACCATAGGTATTGATCCACACCGTACCACAGCGAAGCCTTTTGGCCACCCCATTAGCTTTAGCTAAGTCCTTGCTCCAGATCATCGCCGCTAAACCATATTTACTGTCATTGGCGATCGCGACTGCCTGTTCAACGGATGAAAAAGGAATGATGCATAACACCGGCCCAAATGTTTCTTCCTGAGCGATATGCATATTATTACGGACATCTATAAAAATTGTCGGTTCAATATAAGCGCCCTTTTCTTGCCCTGCCGGGACTTTACCGCCGCAGGCTAATTTTGCACCCTCACGAACACCATTTTCAATGAACTTTAATATACCATCACGCTGTTTAACACTAACCAAAGGTCCAAACTCAGTCTCAAAACTATCCGCAGGACCGATCTCCAATGACTTTGCCCTCTCGACCAATTTCCCCACAAATTCCTGGTAGATCTTCTCTTCAACCAATAATCGCGAACCAGCCGTGCACATCTGTCCTTGATTGAGGAATATCGCTGATAAACTGCCGCCGATCGCCGCCTCCAGATCACAATCAGCAAAAACAATATTGGCCGATTTACCGCCTAATTCCAAAGTCAATTTCTTAACCGTTTTAGAAGCCTC
>JANNCL010000254.1:0-7565 GCA_031386565.1 Candidatus Omnitrophota bacterium | reverse complement strand
GAATATGGACAAGCAATTGGCGATCTGTCATGAAGCCCCTTTTTATACGCTGGGACCACTGACTACGGATATCGCTCCAGGGTATGATCATATCACCTCTGCCATCGGAGCGGCCATGATCGGTTGGTATGGTACGGCGATGTTATGTTATGTGACCCCTAAAGAGCATTTGGGCTTACCGAATAAAAAAGACGTGAAGGACGGCATCATTGCCTATAAGATCGCGGCCCATGCGGCGGATCTGGCCAAAGGTCATCCTGGGGCTAAGAAGTGGGATGATGCTTTGTCCCGCGCTCGTTTTGATTTCCGTTGGCGCGATCAATTTAATCTAAGCCTTGATCCGGAAACTGCTCAAAGTTACCACGATGAAACATTGCCGGCTGACGGGGCGAAAGTAGCGCATTTTTGTTCGATGTGCGGTCCTAATTTCTGCTCGATGAAGATCACCCAGGATGTCAGGGAATATGCGGCGAAAGGCCTACTTGAGAAATCAAAAGAATTTCTTGAAAAGGGCGGCGAGATCTACACCAAGCAGTAATGTTACTCTAAAGAATTCTTCTGTTTTATTTAAGCTCATAGAAGTTTTAGGCTGAGGGTGACGCTGTGGTTACCATGAATGCTTTGGCATGTGTTTCTGCCAAATGCAGCAAGCGTGCTCTACAATCTTCGAGTTCTTTCAGCGTTTTGGCGCGAAATTCCTGTGTTTCCAGTGTCATTTGAGGGAAAAGCTGTTTGTAGTATTCAATGCCATCCAGCAGGTTATTCTTAAATTCCGTAAAATATTTGATCTTGTGATCGTTCAATCCATGCAATGATTTTTCGACATCTTTTTTCAGATAATCAATGTACATGCGCAATTCTTTGATGAACATATGCGGGCGGGGGGTACTGTTAAGGATATTTACCCGACCATAAATATGGTCGATCATTTCTTTTAAGGTGACGATCTTGGAGAAATAGGCCATATTCGGTCCCGGGCATACCGCAGTAAAGCCCGGCACATTGGTTTGGATCTTATTGGGGATGATAGCACTTTCACCGAGGTCGTGGCAAATGCACGCTTTGGTAACTATTTTATTAAATTGAACATTGTATTCTTCGGGGCTCATTTTTAGAGCCGCTAACTGGTCGATCTTTAATTTTTGGTATTGACGTGAGGCCGTGCAGATCGGCAATGGGGTAAACTCGGTATTAGAGACCAAATAACTTTTAGGACAGGCGCTTCCTGGACGGCCGCGCAGGACTTTTGAATCTTTCTCGGTGTCACTCAAAGAGCCACGTAAATTATTAAATGGCACACCTAGCGGTGAAACATCGCTTAGGTAAAGATCATCTTCTGTGGCGATGGATAATTTATGTAACGTCACTTCATCGACATTCGTCGCTTCCGGGCAAAGCAAGAATGGCGTTGCCCAGCCGGTGCCGTCTAGTTCATAATGCTTGCGCAAGAAAATATCTTCTTTGCGGGTGCCGATACCGCCTTGGGCGGTTACTTTAACAGGTAACGGTTGATTGAAGGTGAGCTGGTTCTTGATAGTCAAGGCTTTATTGAATGCGGCATGTAGTCCTTCGATCAATTCTTTCCGTTTTGTTTTGAATTCTTCCATGATCGGCCCCATGAGAAAACCGTCGCTGGCAAAGGCGTGACCGCCACAATTTAAGCCGGATTCAATGCGGTATTCCGAGATCCATAATCCTTTTTGAGCAAAGAATTTGCCTTGAACAAAGCTGGAGCGAAAATCGCTGACTTTCAAGATAATACGTTTTTTGATATTCCCGGAAGCATCCGCGGAGAAATCTTTGAATTGCTCGACATAAGAATATAAACGCCGGTTGATTCCCGCGGAAAACACAATGGCTGACTCCACGGAGCTTTTTGCGTAACCACGCAGGGCGGAGAGTGCGTCGGAGAATTCCGGGCCTAATTTATTGCCCTTGGCATCATAGATATCGCGGTCGACCTTGGTCATGATATTCACGTTGATGTCCCCGGGACGCATCATGCAGCGCAGGGTGTTCTGGGCCGCTAATTTATCCGATCCCTCCGGCATTAACAACATTTCAAGGTAGTGTTTCTTTAGTTTTGATTCATTATCCAACAGTTCGAAATATTTGGTGATCTCAGAGCCTGGTTCAAAGGCGGAATTTTTGACAACGATGAACTGGCGCTGTACAATGCGGTTCATTAGGTCTAAATACGCGGTAATGCGCTTGGCCCGAAAATCTTCTTCATGTTTGGTGATGGGGGTATAAGGTTCGCCTTCTTTGTCGCAGTAAAATTTGCGCATTTGTTCGATCAGGGCATCATCAACCAAGGAAATAACGGAATGAATGCCGTAACGGGCTACTTTTGCAGGTGTATCAATTGAGTAACCTGTTCCCATGACCGGAATATGAAATGAGTGTATTGGTTGTGTATTCATATTTTTTATTATATACTATACCTCTAAAAAATCAATTGTTTAAAATAGGATATCGACCATATGGATAGAAGTATTTATACGCTACTCACGCAGACAGCGTTAGCGGGACAGGAATTGGAAGAGGCACTATGTCAGCGCGTATTATCCGATCCCACGCTTGAATTATTACCGTTGTTAGATGCCGCCTACCAGGTCCGTAAAACATATCATGGAAAAATGGTGCGAGTACATATCCTTAACAATGCTCAGAACGGCCATTGTCAGGAAGATTGTCACTATTGTGCCCAGGCAAAATCTTCCAAAGCGGATATTGAAGAATATGGCATTAAGCCGGATGAGGAGATCTTGGCGGAAGCACGTCAAGCGTATGCCAAGGGCGCATCATGCTATTGCATGGTTTATGCCGGCCGCGGTGCATCGAAGTCGCGCATTGATCGTTTGACGCGTGTTATCGCCCAGATCAAAGAAGAATTCCCCGGGCGGGAGATATGTGTTTCCACTGGTTTTGTGACCCCGGACGGAGCCCATCAATTAAAACATGCCGGTTTGGACCGGTTGAATCATAATTTAAACACGTCACAGTCGAATTACCCGAATATCTGTACGACCCATACCTACATGGATCGTCTCAATACTTTATTCGCGGCGCGTCAGGCTGGATTGAAAATATGTTCCGGGATGATCGTCGGGATGGGGGAGAGGGATAAAGACATCATTGAAGTTGCCAAACAATTACGCCAATTAAAAGCGGAATCCATCCCGGTTAATCTGCTTGTTCCAATCGAAGGCAATCAATTGCAGAACAGCGATGATCTATCCCCGGAATTTTGTTTGCGTGTTTTGTGCTTGTTCCGTTTTCTTAATCCTACCGCAGAGATCCGCGTTGCGGCAGGCCGGGAAGTGCGTCTGCGTTCGATGGAAGTCATGTCATTGTATCCGGCCAATTCATTATTCATGCAGGGTTATCTTAATGCCAAAGGCGAAGATAATGCTAAGACCATTGCCATGATCAAAGATGCGGGTTTTGAGATACTTTCTGATGAGTCCATTCCTGTTGCCCCTAAAGTTGAGGTAGAGCTGAAAGGGCTTTCCGAATTACGGCCCGCCTTGTAATTTCCGCTGTATATGGTATATTTTATGTGTTCCCCTCATTAATATGCCATATATAAATACGTTGTTTCTACGGGGATTACACATGTTTCAAAAAACTGTTTCGGCAATTATCATTTTTTGTTTGATTTTTTGTAATTGTACGCCTATTTCTGCTCAGGAATTCCGCATTGATCCTCTTCCCTTGCCTGGGAAAATGATGAATGTAACCAGGGCTTTTACGCCATTGACCTTAAAAGGACTGGTGATCCATCCAGATAATGCCCTTAAATTCGATTTTTTAATGGATACCGGTAATTCAAAATTAGCCGGCCCAGCCCTCAACACAGAATCCTTAAAGGTCATGCAGTATTTCCTGACCGCTTTGACCATCCCGGAGGATGATCTATGGGTTAATTTATCTCCTTATGAGAAAAGCCGCATGGTTGAGGAAAACCTAGGGTCAACTGTGATGGGGCGTGATCTGTTGGCTCAGGATTATGTATTGAAACAATTAACCGCATCACTGATCTATCCGGAAAATGAACTTGGTAAACGGTTTTGGAAGGAAGTTTATCAAAAGGCTGCGCTTGAGATCGGCTCTACAAAGATACCCGTAAACACTTTTAATAAGGTTTGGATCGTGCCAAGTCAGGCGGTTGTTTGGGAACGCGGGGATAAAGTAGTCATTGTAAAGAGTCATTTGAAAGTGATGTTGGAGGCTGATTACCTGGCCGCTAAACAAAGCCGGCCTAAAGGATCTGACGGACGGTCGACATCGATTGCGGATCAGGCAGCCCGCGATGTTGTTCGTCAATTTGTTGTGCCGGTCCTGGAAAAGGAAGTTAATGAAGGCCAACATTTTGCCCAGTTAAGGCAAATGTATGAGGCCATGATCTTGGCAACGTGGTACAAAAAAGCGCTGAAGGAAAGCATTATCAATAAAGTTTATTCTAACCTCAAGAAAACGGCGGGTGTGGACAATATAAATCCCGGTGATGTTGAGACTATTTATCAGGGATATCTATCATCTTTTAAGAAAGGGGCTTTTAATTATATCAAAGAAGAAAGGGATGGCCTTTCAGGACAGATTGTCCCAAGAAAATACTTTTCCGGCGGTTTTAGTTTAAAAGACGGTGCGATGACATTAGCAACATCCTTGCGGATCATAAAAGGCGCATTAACTTCTACCCAGCAGGCGGACGTTCGTCATGCGGCAATGAGTGTCGGCCCAACGGTCATCGTTGAGGGGAATATGCTTAAAGCAGGTAATGCCGCCATGGTTTCTTACTTTGGGAATGGAAAATTTATTTATTCAAGGATCGTTCAAGAGAAGGTGGGGGATATAAAGGATGCTGTGTTGATCAACATCGCAAAGGCACTTGCGCTTTATTTTATCATTAATGTTGTTTTGAGCGGTACTGAAACGCTCTTGGTTAGCAAGCAATGGGAGTTCTTTAAAATGCTTACAGATCAGGCCATTGATGGATTTACCCCGCTTCTTAAGGATCCCAATTCTTACAAGATCGTGTCAGTCGGGTTGGGTATCTCAGTGGCTGTCATGTGCTGGAATAATTTCACCTTGCAAGGGTTATCCTCGCTATTAAAAAAAGGTTCTACAGATGATAAGGAAGTTGTTAATCGATTGATCATGAGGAAAGAAAAGGCGCTACCGGTGCTGATCGATTTTTACCGAACGGGTGGTTGGTTCATTGATGAGCTGCTTACATTTTTTATGGATATGAAAGATAAGCGTGCCATTAAACCCATTGCGGAGGTTTTAGGGCAAGGGAATGGTAATTATGAAAAAGCCAATAAGGCATTAAAACAGCTGGGGGCCGATCACCAAACGATACTTCAGGCCAATTTAAAGGCGCTGGAGGTTAAAGCCAGCAAGGAAAAGGCTATCAGATTCTTGGGAAAATTTGCTGACCCTCAGGCAAGAGAGTCGATCCTTGATATTTTAACAAAGGGTGAATATGTGATGGCGTGCAATGATGCGCTCAATGACCTCAAGATAAGTAAAGAAGATTTATTTCAGGCGAATCTCAAAGCATTCTTCGCAAAACCCGGCAAAGAAGTGATCGAATTGTTAGCGAAGTCAGAGGATACCAGAGCGATCGAACCTATTGCAGCGGATTTAAGCCGGGGGAAAAATGTTCAAGAGTGCACACAGGCTTTAATAGCACTTCGTGCGCCTGCGGATGTGATCTTCCACGCTTATAAAATTTTAGCTGCTAATGACAATGTGTATTTTCGAAAGTTTGCGATGGGATGGCTGGGGAATCCAAAGAATGGCGATGGACGCGCCAAAGCTGTTTTAATCGGGAATTTGGGTTATGCGGGGGATAAAGAAGTTCGCATGGGAGCGGTTGCTTCATTAAAGAATTTGGGATTATACGAAGGGGAAGATCTATTCCAGGCTTATTTGACGCTGGCTGCACACCAGTCTGCCGAGATCCGTTCTGAGGCGATTGCCTGGCTTGATAAAACCCATGATGCGCGGGCCATTGATGTAATGCTGGCAAATTTAAAGTATGCTGAGCCGCAGCATAAAGTTTCCAGTGAGAACCGGACCGTAGCGGTCAATGCACTGATCCGTTCAACTGCGGATAGAGAGGTACTCTACAAAGCATTTTTGGAGTTGTTGGACAGCGGCAAAGAGCCGAAGATAACCGAGGGGGTTAGAGCTTTTAGAGATCTGAAAGACAAAAAGATCGTTCCAAGATTATTGACACTGATTCAATCAGGCAATAAAGCTTTTCGGAAGGAAGTAGCCGGTATTATCGTTACACTGGATCCGGATCATGGTTTTACAATAGAAGACATGGTTTTCTTGAATTTGGCATTAAAGCAGCCTGCGGGGGCGCATGGTGATCTTTTGGATCATCGTGCAAAAGCATTAAATTTCGCCCATCAAGGTTTTGATTTTATAGTCGTTTATGAAGAAGAATTTGCGCATAGAGTAGCGGGTGATACCGACGATGTGGATTACATAAATGTTGTTGATAAGCCGGAAGTACTAGAGATCAGACAAGGAAAAAGAATTTCTGATGCTGCCATGCGTTCAGTGCTTTCTTCTGCGGCGGTGATCGCATTGTCAGGGGCTTTAAGCGGGCCGCAGCAGGCTCAGGCTCAAAATACGGTAGGGACAAGGAATGAGCTCGTGGTCAACGGCACTATTCAGAGAGTAAGAACAGTGCCGCTCCCTGACCAAATATTTAGAAAGCTTCTGGTTGATCTTTCTTCCTCGGACATAACTCTGCGAAATGCCGCATTGACGGAATTATCAAAAGCAGGCGATGTAAGAGCGGTAGTACCGATGTTACGTTTATTAGATTCGGGGCTAAAGGGCAGGAACCCGAATGCGAATAAAGTTCTACAAGCATTAACTCCTTTTGATCAACCTAAGGTCATTGACGCTTTAATGCGTTCTCTCGATTATGATCTATTCGTTATACAGTCTTTGCGAACGCTTAAGCAAATGGGGATAACTCCACAACGTAAGGAACAGATCATTAAGATATTATTAGATAATCTTAAGGGACCTGTCGAACGTTTTGATGCCCCTAGCGCGGCGGTCATAGGGTTGGAAGAGTTAGGAGAGGACCAGCCCCGTATTAAGGATGCGCTGTATGATTTTATACAGCATCAGTACAGGAAAGAGCATTACGCCGCGGTTGTTCTGGCGAAGTTCAAGGACAATAGAGGCTTGGAGGCTTTATTACAAATGATCGACTATGAGGATGATCCTGGCCGATTGAAGATTTATTTAGAAGCGGTCAGAGTATTAGAGCCTGTTCTTGGCGAGGATTATATGATCGAATTGTATTTTAGATGGGCTTTCAGCGGGACTAGAAGTTCAATGATCCCGCAAGAATGGGCTTTGCAACAATTAAAAAGATTTCCTCCTACGAAAGTCGCTCAACTTGTTCGGCCGCAAATGTCATCTATGGCAAGCATTGGACAGGATAGAGCGGATCAGATACTGCGTGATCTTAATGTTACTTGGTGGGATCGTAATAAGATCGAGATCGAATGGTCAAAGATCGG
>JANNCL010000042.1:0-2625 GCA_031386565.1 Candidatus Omnitrophota bacterium | reverse complement strand
GATCATTTTAAGTCCGGTTTTCGATAATCAGAATGCCTTAAACACGCATATCAAGAAACGTGATTTTTCCTGGGAACGTTCGCATATCACACCGGAATTACGGGCGAAGAAATACGATCATAAGAGTGCTTTGATCATTATTTCGGGTAAGATCGATACCGGGAAACAACGCATTGCCAAAGCTTTGGAAGAAGCGTTGTTCAATATCGGCAAGAATGTTTATTTTTTGGGTATTTCCAATCGTTTGGTATTATCTTCTTCAGATTCTCAAGATAAGACTTTGGGAAAATACGCGATGCTAGTACAATTAGGTGAATTAGCCCATTTGATGACGGACGCGGGCCTTATTTTGATCACCAGCGTCACGGACATCGATGATGCTGAACTAGAAGTATTAAAAACGCTCAATACGCCCAACCGTACCTTTGTGGTCAACGTGGGCGAGAATCGTTTTAACGCCGAGAATGTGGATCTATTGTTAGAAGAGAATTTAGCTTCAGAAAAAGCTGTCAAAGAGATCGTTAATTTATTAGCCAAAGCCCTTGTCCTTGATCCGGAATACATGATCTGATATGTTAAGCGAAGAGCAAATCCTAAGTGCCAATATCCTTATCATTGACGACAATGTCTTAAATGTACAGATCTTAAAAAAAATCCTCAGCGATGCCGGTTTTCAAAATCTTACCTTAACCACCGATTCCACTAAAGCACTTTCTTTATATCAGGAGAAACATCCTGATCTTGTGCTGCTTGATTTTAAGATGCCCGTCTTTAACGGCATTGAGGTGATGGAACAATTCCACGCGCATGAACCCGAAGGGTATATGCCGGTTCTGATGATCACAGCTGAGCAGGATGAGTCATTGCGCGGCCGCGCGTTTCAAGCAGGGGCTAAAGATTTTTTACATAAACCGTATGATCGTCTGGATGTTATCTTGCGTAGCCGGAATCTGATCGAAACATGTAAGCTGTATAAACAGATCCGCGGACAAAATAAAACGCTAGAAGAAAATGTCAAAGAACGCACCAATGACCTATATCAAACCCGTATGGATGTGGTGTGGCGTTTAGCAAAGGTCGCGGAATTCCGTGATGAGCATACCGGAGAACATATTAACCGCATGAGCCGTTATGCCCATGTGCTGGCCAGGGGATTGGGTTTGAGTTTAGGTCAATGCGAGCTCATTTTAAATACCGTTGTTCTTCATGATATCGGTAAAGTAGCAGTTCCGGATGCTATACTCTTAAAGCCGGCTAAGTTAGAGCCGCAAGAGTTTGAGATCATGAAGAAGCACACGATCTGGGGAGCACAGATGTTAAAAGGCAGCGATTCAGCTTTTTTAAAGATGGCCGAGACGATCGCTATTTCACATCATGAGAAATATGACGGCACTGGTTATCCTAATGGTTTAAAAGGCGATAGTATTCCCTTGGTCGGGCGCATCGCTGCTGTAGCGGATGTATTTGACGCATTGACTTCCAGCCGTCCTTATAAGAAAGCTTGGTCTCTTGAAGAGGCAATAATGGAGATCAAAAAAATGAACGGCAGTCATTTTGATCCAAGGCTAGTTGAGATCTTCTTGGATAATAGTAAAGAAGTTGAGGTGATTTACAAGTCGTACCATTAGAACTATAATACGGACGATCAAAAACGGAGGCGCACACCATGTCAGACAATATTTCAATGAATATTGAGGGGAAGCAGCTTGATTGTCCAATCGTTGTCGGATCAGAAGGCGAGAAGGCGATCGATATTGCCAAGTTGCGATCAACAACAGGCTATATCACTCTCGATCCTGGTTTTGGTAACACCGGTTCCTGTAAAAGTGCCATTACTTATCTTGATGGTGACAAAGGTATCCTGCGGTATCGCGGCATTCCCATTGAACAGTTGGCTGAGAACTCTACTGTTGTTGAAACATCTTACCTATTGATCTACGGCCGTTTACCAAATCAAAAAGAATTAGAAGCCTTTTCAAACGCGTTCAATGAACACTCCATGATCCATGAGGACATGAAGAACTTTTTTGATGCGTTTCCTTCGAGCGCGCATCCCATGGGCATCCTATCGGCGATGGTCTGTTCCATGTCCGCGTATTATCCCAACATGGTCAAAGAAAATCCGACCAAAGAGGACATTGATCGTATCGCAGTTCAGCTGCTGTCTAAAGTGCGCACGATCTGTGCTTTTTCCTATAAGAAATCGATCGGCGAACCATTTGTCTATCCGCGTCATGATCTGATGTATGTGCCGAATTTCTTGAACATGATGTTCTCTTCGCCCACCAGCCAATATAAATTGGTCGATGAAGCTGTCGAAGCGCTGCGGGTTATCTTGATCCTGCATGCTGACCATGAACAAAATTGTTCTACCTCAACGGTACGCTTAGTCGGCAGTTCCCGCGCGAATTTGTATGCATCGATATCGGCAGGTATTTGCGCCCTCTGGGGGCCGTTGCATGGGGGAGCCAACCAGGCGGTGATCGAGATGTTAGAAGAGATCAAAGCGGATGGCGGTAATGTCCAGAAATTTGTCGATATGGCCAAGGATAAAGACAGCAAGTTCAAACTGATGGGCTTTGGGCATCGGGTTTATAAGAATTTTGACCCGCGCGCCAAGATCAT
>JANNCL010000232.1:0-9453 GCA_031386565.1 Candidatus Omnitrophota bacterium | reverse complement strand
ATACGTGCGTCCCGAAAAATTGATCTTCAATCCGTGGGTCAAATGCCCGCCGCAAGCCAGGTCTAACGCCAGGATCGTGTCATTATGCTTAAGGACCGACATATACACCGCCATATTCGCCTGTGAACCGGAATGCGGCTGTACATTAACGTGCTCTGCCCCGAACAATTGTTTGGCACGGGCGATCGCTAAACTTTCCGCCACATCGACATATTCACAACCGCCGTACCAGCGGGCCGCGGGATATCCTTCGGCATATTTATTGGTCAAGACACTGCCAGCCGCCTCCAAAACGCACGGGGAAACAATATTCTCCGACGCAATAAGCTCCAAATTATTCTTCTGACGTCGCAATTCTTTCTCGATCGCCTGATAGATCTCAGGGTCTGTATTCTGTAAATGCTTCATTATTAGCCTTTCTTTAGAAATTCTTTCTCTATCGCCTTCACCTGCTGTGTCCTGCGCAAATGTCGTCCGCCTTCAAAATCCGTCGTGAGCCATGCTTTAATGATATCCAACATCGTTGCTTCGTCCATGAATCTTGACCCCAGCACCAGAATATTAGAATCATTGTGCTGACGCGAAAGCATGGCCGCTTCTTTATTATACACCAATGCCGCATAAGCCCCGGGAATTTTATTAGCCGCGATCGAATGCCCGATCCCGGTCATGCATAATAAAATACCACGAGCATTACTGCCACCCTTGACCACCGCCAAAGCGACATCCTTGGATATGGACGGGTAATCGCAATCAACCCCCTCGACAAAAGTCCCGGCATCAATGGGATTAGACCCTATTTGCTTCACGTATTGCAGTACTTTTTTCTTAAGTTCAAAACCGCGGTGATCCGCGCCGATATAAATATCCATACCCCTGCCTTATAAAAGCCCCACGATCTTATCGACCGCTTCTTTAATGGTTAACATGCACTCTTGATATTCCGTGTGCCCCTGACCGATCGGGTCCGGCACATCGGGCTCCGTTTCGTAAGCCCTGCCCTCACAAAACTCTTTTAACAAATACAATCTTTTCTCAACTGGCGGTACTAACTCTAAAATTTGTGTGCGATGCCCCCGGGTCATGGCAAAGATAAGATCGGACTTGCGCAGCATGACCCGGCCTAACTGCTTGGACATATGAAGACCGGCGTTGATGCCCTGTTCGCGCAGCACAGACATGGTCTCATGACTGGCCGGCGACTTAAAGTAAACACTCGTACCGGCGGAGATCACTTCCACATCTTCCCGGCCGATGAGACGGTTCTTCAGCAAATATTCCGCCATCACCGAACGGCAACTGTTGCCGGTGCACACGAACAGAACACATTTGCGATTGACCGTGCGATCCACATCCTGCTGAGAAATCACACCATCGCGAATGACCGTAGGCCGCGCTTTAGTAAAATCAACAATCGTCGAAGAAATGCCAAAATCGACCGGCCCACCGTCGATCGCGAGATCGACCAAGCCGTCTAGATCCTCCAGCGCCTGAGCGACATTGGTCGGTGGCTTCTTTCCTTCTAAATTTGCCGAGGGAGCCGCAATGGTGCAGCCGGATTCTTCCACCAAACGCAGTGCGATCGTATGGTCCGGCATTCTGATCCCGACAGTTGCTTCGATGGGGTTACGCGACGGAACAATGACCGTCAAAGGACCCGGCCAATACTTATCAATGAGCTTATACAGATCAGGCTCGGTATAACAGCTGTAGTTATCCACGACACTGCGATGCGCCACCAAGATCGAAAAACGTTTATCCGTTGAGCGCTGCTTGACCGCCGCCAAACGTTCCATGGCCGTCGGATTATTAGCATCCGCGGCGATCCCATACACCGTCTCGGTCGGAAAAATGACCAAACCACCGCGGCGGACAACATGCGCGGCTTCCGCGATACGATCCGGCTCTGGAACAGCCGAATTAATGGTGATCACCTTGGTTTTGGTGCTCATACCTTCACTGCTTTCAGGGTCTTGACCCCAATGTCCCTTCGAAAAAAAAGATGTTCAAAACTTATTTTATCGACACCCGCGTATGCTTTGGCGCGCGCCTTTGTCAGATTAAGACCCAAACCGGTGACCCCTATTACCCTGCCGCCGCTGGTGACAACATGCCCGCCCTCATTCTTTGTGCCAGCATGGAACACGACGGTATCCTCATCATTGACGCTCTCTAAACCAGATATCGGATAGCCGTTCTGATATTTTCCGGGATACCCTCCGGAAGCGACCACCACACAAACACACGCACGCGCATCCCATTTCACGATTATCTGATCTAAGGTACCCTCACATGACGCTAATAGTATATCAACTAAATCCGAGTTCAAACGCGGCAGAATCGATTGAGTTTCCGGGTCGCCAAAACGAACATTGAACTCAAGTGTTTTAGGTCCGTCCGCGGTCAGCATGATCCCCGCATATAAAACCCCTTTGAACGGCATCCCTTCCTGATACATGCCCCGCACGGCCGGCTCAATGACCCGTGTAATGATCTGATCCAGCACCGGCGCCGTGACCAACGGATTTGGAGAGAACGTTCCCATGCCGCCGGTATTAGGCCCCAGGTCATCATCAAAGATACGTTTATGGTCCTGCGCGGTCGGTAATACCAAAAAATGCTTTCCGTCGCAAACCGCCAAAACAGAGGCTTCCTGTCCCTGTAAACATTCTTCGATGACAACGCGATTCCCGGCATCGCCAAAGAGCTTCTTGACCATCATATCATCCACCGCTGTTTGCGCTTCTTCTAAATTCTGACAAACATAAACCCCTTTACCCGCGGCAACACCGTCTGCCTTAACAACGGTAGGGAAACTTGTCGCGTGTAGGAATTCCTGCGCGGATTTGGGATCATTAAAAACCTTATATGCCGCTGTGGGGATATTGCGGCGATGCATAAAATCCTTACAGAATGCCTTACTGCCTTCTAACTGCGCGGCTTCTTGGGTGGGCCCAAAGATCTTCAATCCTTTTTTATTGAACACATCCACGACACCTTTGACCAAAGACACTTCAGGTCCGACCACAGTGAGATCGATCTTCTTGGCTAGCGCGAATTGCAATAACCCATCGACATCGTCAACGCCGATAGGAACGCTTTGCGCGATCAGATCAATGCCGGCATTACCCGGGGCACAATAAAGCCGTTCAACTTTAGAGGATTGTTTTAGCTTCCAGCAGATCGCATGTTCACGTCCGCCTGAACCGATGACCAGGACATTCATGAGGACCTTTTAGATAAAATGAACTTTATTTTTCGCATCTTTAACCACCCGACCGATCACAAACGACTCAACATGATGTTTCAACAAATGCATATGCACCGCGCTGACGTCATCGGCATCAACAACGATCGCGTAGCCGATGCCCATATTGAACGTACGGAACATGTCATGCTCAGGCACATGCCCTTTATCCGCGACCAAGGTAAAGATGCGCGGGATAGGCCAGCTGCCCTTGCGGACTTCAAAAGCCAGGCCATTGGGCAGGACTTTAGTCAATTTTTCATACCAGGCCCCGCCGGTCATATGCGCCATGCCTTTAACAGGAACTTTCGTGATCAGATCCAACACCGGCTTAACGTAAATGCAGGTTGGTTTCAATAAAATGGAAGCATACGCTTTTTGTTCTTTTTCCGACAGCGCTTTACGCGCCAAAGAATATCCGTTTGAGTGCAACCCCGAGGAAGGCAGGCCGATCAAAACATCCCCCGACTTTATAGACGTTCCATCGATGATCTTGGATTTATCAACAACACCGACCACAAATCCGGCAAGATCATACTCTTCCCCTTTGTACATATCCGGCATTTCCGCGGTCTCACCGCCGATCAAGGCGCAGCCGGACATATGGCAGCCGCTCACAATGCCCTTCATGACTTCTTTCATGGTCTTGGTATTTAATTTACCGGTAGCCATATAATCCAGGAAGAATAACGGTCTAGCCCCGGTGCATAAGATATCATTAACGTTCATCGCCACCAGGTCAACGCCCACCGTATCATGCTTGGCCGCCAAATTCGCGACCAATAATTTCGTTCCCACACCGTCAGTCGAGGACACCAGCACCGGATCTTTAATGCCCTTCAGGTCCAGGCCGAACAAGGCCCCGAAAGAACCCGGACGGTTCAATACCGCCTTGGTCAAAGTTTTTTGGGTCAATCCTTTGATCTCACTGACAAAACGATTCGCCTTGGCAATGTCAACGCCGGCTTTTTTATATGTTAAATGTGTCGCCATAATTAAAAATTCTTTCGGATATAGTCAACGCCGTTAGCAAAAATAGCGGCCCCGTCCCCAAGATCAGAACTGCGCGCCAGCCTTGTCCAAAAAGGATGCTGCTCAAATAATAAATGTCTTTCCGGATGCGGCATTAGCCCCAGCACCCTGCCGGAGGGATCACAAATACCCGCGATGTCATCGAGCGAACCATTAGGATTATCCGGATACGCCGGTTTTTCGCCGTCTTTTCCACAATAACGAAAAACGATCTGCCCGTTGGCTTTTAGCTGTTCTACAATACCCTGATCGTCGACCATGAACTTACCTTCGCCATGTGCGACCGGTAAATAGATCTGCGGCTGTACGTTCTGCGTCCACACGCATTTACTTTCAGGAACCGTTAAGTGCGTCCAACGCGCCTCGAACTTAGCGGAATCATTATGATACAGCGTCGCTTCCTGCCCTTCTAACATCCTCATTCCCGGCAATATCCCCGCCTTGACCAGGATCTGAAAACCATTGCAAATGCCAATGATCAGCTTGCCCTGTTCTAAAAAAAAGCGTATCTGATCACCCAGCTTTAAACGCAATTCATTTGCTAATATCCGGCCTGAGGCTATGTCATCGCCATAACTAAAACCGCCGGGCAGCGCCAAAATATGCGCGTCGTTAAGCTTCACATCCCCGCGGCATAAGGCATCAATGTGCACGGATGTAACCTGCGCCCCGAAATATTTGAACGCGTAGGCCGTTTCCTCATTGCAATTGGTCCCCGCCGTTCGAATAACGATAACGTTAACTTTTTTTGCCATGACCTGTCTTTTTGTGATGATAGAATTTCTTGATGATCTTGATAACATCTTCCGGCGTATCAACGACTTGGATCAAGTCCAGATCCTTCGCGTCGATGCAGCCCTCATGCAGCATTTGTTGCTCGAACCAATCAAGCAAAGGCTGCCAATATTTCGAACCGAACAAAATGACCGGGAACGGTTCCATGCGCTGTGTTTGAATGAGCGTGATACTTTCCGACAGCTCATCCAATGTCCCGTAGCCGCCCGGAAAAATAACAAATGCTTTGGCATATTTCACAAAACATACCTTGCGGCAGAAGAAATAATGGAAATTGATCAAATGATTAATGTACGGATTGGATTTTTGCTCAAACGGCAGATCGATATTAAGACCGATCGATTTCCCGCCAGCTTCCGACGCGCCTTTATTCCCCGCTTCCATGATGCTTGGGCCTCCGCCCGTGATAACACCATACCCTGCTTTTACCAGCAACGACGCGGTTTTCTCAGCAGCCTTATAATAGGCATGATTGGGCTTAATGCGCGCAGAACCGAAAATGCTCACCGCCGGGCCAATGTCCTTTAATTCCTCAAAGCCGTCGACAAATTCCGCCATGATGCGAAAAATACGCCATGGGTCTTCCATCATTTCCAGATCTGGTGATTTCACCATCGGTGTTCTCTTCATAGTCCCCTCAAGGGTTGCTGCCATGTTTGTTTTAATTGATGGATATCGGTATTCACGATCACTTTATCTTTTAGACCATAGATGATCACTTCCGGCGATTGCTCGACCATCCCGATCTTAGCCAGGCTTAAACCTTTGAATAATTTTACAAATTCTTTTTCTTTATCCGGGGCCACTTCCGCGATCAGGCGGCTATTGCTCTCACTGAACAACACCACATCATCCCGCAATATTTCCGCTTTGCAAGGGACCTTACTGAGTAGTGCCGTCACCCCAAACCCGCCGGCGAAGGCCATTTCCGATATTGCCGCACCAATGCCGCCCTCCGAACAATCATGCAATGATCGGACCAGCCCCTGCTCAGTTGCTTGCGTAAGGGCCGCGTATATTTTACCCGCCTTCTTAAAATCCACATGAGGCACGGATGCCCCTAATTGTCCTAAATTTTCCAGATAAATGGAACCGCCTAATTCCGCGTACGTCTCACCTAAGATATAAATACTGTTCCCGGCACTCTTTAAGTCCATGGTCACGCATTTTCTCACATCGTCAATGATCCCAAGCGACGAGATCAGAATGGTGCCCGGAATCGCGATGCTTTTGCCGTTTTCAGTGTATTCATTATACAAGCTGTCTTTGCCGGAAATAAACGGCGTCCCGAACGCTTTCGCGGCGGCGTAGCAACCTTCCGCACAGCGCACCAAAGACCCCAAACGATCCGGCTTATCGGGATTCCCCCAACAAAAATTATCCAACAAGGCGATAGTCTCTAAATTGCCCCCGACGGCAATGATCTGCCGTATCGCTTCATCAATACAGGAAGCGGCCATCCAAAAAGGATCGATCATCCCGTAACGCACGTTGATCCCATTGGCAACCGCAATACCTTTATAGGTCTCCAAACGGGGACGCAACACCGCCGCGTCCGATGGCCCATCCGTATTGATCCCGACCATCGGCTTGACAACCGATGTGCCTTGCACCTCATGGTCATAAACACGAACAACACTTTCTTTCGATGCCACATTGTAATGACCCATGATCTTCATGAGATCTTGTGTTAACTCTTTCTGCGCAGGTAACCGGTCTTTTTTCACTTTCGCCGGCGTATAAACCGCTTCTTTGGCGATCTTCGGAAGCCCCTCATGGATAAAATGCATATCTAGATCGCACACCCTGGTGCCGTGATAAAATAATTGCAGCCGCCCTCCGGAAAATTCCCCGATGACTACGGCCTCTACATTCTCATCCTTGAAGATCTTGAGCAATCGATTGATATTCCCTGACGGAACAGACATCACCATGCGTTCCTGCGACTCTGAGATCCATATCTCGTGATATTTAAGCCCCTGATATTTCAGCGGCGCCTTATCTAAATGCACTTTAGCGCCGGTTTCAACACCCATTTCGCCTACCGCGGAAGAAAACCCGCCGGCACCACAATCAGTGATCGCCGTATATAAATTCGCATCGCGAGCTTTTAAAAGCGCGTCCGCGACTTTTTTCTCCTCGATGGGATTACCGATCTGCACCGCCCCGGAAGACACGGTCTCGCTTTCACTGGTCAATTCTCCGGAGGAGAATGTCGCGCCATGTATGCCGTCACGCCCCGTCCTGCCTCCGACTGCAACGATCAGATCACCGCTAACAACTTTCTTCGTCTCTTTCCCTTTAGGGATCAAACCCACATTCCCACAGAAAACCAGCGGATTGCCCACAAAATGCCGGTCAAAAACAATGGCCCCATTCACCGTCGGAATCCCCATCTTATTGCCGTAATCCCTCACGCCGGAAATAACACCTTTCATGACACGTTTCGGATGCAGCGCCCCCTTGGGCAGCTCCGCAAAAGAAAACGACGGAGGGGCAAAACAAAAGATATCGGTATTGCATAACGGCTTGGCGGCAAGTCCCGTGCCTAAGGTATCCCGGATAACCCCGCCGACACCGGTATTGGCGCCGCCAAAAGGTTCTAAAGCCGAAGGGTGATTATGCGTTTCAACCTTAAAACAAACATGATACAGATCATCAAAAGCAATGATCCCGGCATTATCCACAAAAACGGAAACGCACCATTTCTTATTGACCTCCTGGGTCACTTTGGCAATGGTCGTCTTGAACAAACTATTGATGATCGTGGTCTTGGGAGCCTTCCCTTCCTTGGTCGTATAACGGATCTGACCGCGGAATGTTTTGTGATTGCAATGCTCGCTCCAGGTCTGGGCAATGGTCTCCAACTCCACATCCGTCGGATTACGGTCTTCTTGTTTAAAATATTCCCGGATCGCCCGCATTTCGTTAAGATTCAGATATAACTGACCCTGAGTGCTTAATTGCATCAACCGGGCATCATCGGCACCCAGAATATCAACGGTGATCAGATCAACGGCTGTTATTTCGGGAGTTTCGATCGTTAACGTCAATGGAAAAACTTTAGGATCAGCGGCATGCTGAATGAGTTTGTTAAGCAGGACCTTTTGGGTGATCGCGGCAACATCCAGAACAGATACCTTGCCGAAGATCTGATACTGCCGGGCCGTACGTACGGCTTCTATATTCTGAAATCCTAGATCCCGTATGCCTTTGACCGTCGAGGCTTCAATGGGGTCCATGACCCCGGTATTGTAGGCAACTTCAACAATATGTACCAAGGCGCTGCTTTTTTCCGCATGCCCGGCTTCAATGATCTGGTATTCTTCAACGATCGTGTCAACAAGCAATTGGCTGGCAATGACTTCAACGTCCAAACGGCTTAGTTCGCCTTGCAACAGATAAACATAAGCCAAACGCACATCACGGACACCCTTGATCTTAAGGTCCGCAATATCCGCCATAATGCTTTTGCCTAAGGTTGCGGCAAAATCATCTTTTTGCCGAACTTCCACCCGCCAAATCATGATATGCTCTTTTTTTACTGCGAAACGCGCCGCAGGACTTCTTGGTAGGCTCCTTCAACATTGCCTAGATCCCGGCGGAACCGGTCCTTGTCTAACTTATTGCCGGTCCCAACTTCCCACAAACGGCAAGTATCGGGAGATATCTCATCCGCTAAGATGATCGTATCACCTACACGCCCAAACTCTAATTTAAAATCTATCAATTCGATCCGTAAGTTCAAAAAGAACTGTGTTAAGACCTTGTTGATCCGTAGTGCTTGGGCAGTGATCAATGCCATCTCCGCATCGGTGGCGATATTCAATGCCCGAATATGGTATTCGTTGATCAACGGGTCGCCTAACTCATCTTTTTTATAACAAAATTCAAGCACAGGACAAGACAACGCCAGCCCCTCCGCTAAACCCAGCATGCGGCACATTGAGCCTGCCGCGCGATTGCGGACGATCACCTCTAAAGGAACAATGCTGACACGTTTGACCAGCATTTCCCGATCACTTAACTTCTTCACAAAATGGGACGGGATGCCTTCCTTCGTTAGCGCCTCAAAGATCTTTGAAGCGATCGAATTGTTCATCACCCCTTTATCCGTGATGGTCCCGCGTTTCTGGGCATTGAATGCCGTCGCATCATCCTTGAAATATTGGATCAGCAAGGCTGGATCCTCGGTAGTATAGAGGATCTTCGCCTTGCCTTCATATATTTTTTCTTGTTGCTGCACTTATTTGATCCCCGCGCGTTTAAAGATCTTATCACGATGACGCACATAATATTTGATATCAAAGCAACCATCGATCTCGTTCTTGGAAAGATATTTACGGACACGACGGTCACGGTTCAATACTTCCTTGAAG
>JANNCL010000143.1:0-2622 GCA_031386565.1 Candidatus Omnitrophota bacterium | reverse complement strand
TCCACCTTATCAAATTGATGCACCCGCACCAACCCGCGCGTATCCTTGCCGTAAGAACCCGCTTCCCGGCGAAAACACGCCGTGTAGGCGGTGTAATAGATAGGCAATTCATCCTCATCCAGCATCTCATCGCGATGAATATTCGTGACTGGCACTTCCGCCGTCGGGATCAAATACAGATCATCGGAAGCCACATGATACATATCTTCTTTCATCTTAGGTAATTGTCCTGTCCCTGTCATCGAAGCCGCATTGACTAAAACGGGCGGGAACATCTCACGATACCCATGCTGAGTGGTATGCACATCCAGCATGAAATTATATAAAGCTCTCTCTAAACGAGCGCCTTGATCTTTGTATAAAATAAAATTAGAACCCGAAAGCTTGGTGCCGCGCTTAAAATCAATGATATCCAAACTTTCACCGATCTCAATATGGGTCTTAGGTTTAAAATCAAACTTAGGCAACTCTCCCCAACTGCCGACCTCTTTGTTGAGTTCCGGCCCGCCGACCGGAATAGAGCTATGCGGCATGTTCGGGATCCCGATCTGTATCTCATAGATCTCCGCCTCGATCTTCTTGATCATCGGCTCGATCGGAGCGATCTGTTCCGCGATCAATTTCATGGAAGTGATCTTCATTTTAGGGTCGGTCTTTTCCTTGATCATGCGGCTGATCTCTTCGTTGGCCGTATTCTTTTGGAATTTGAGATCATCCAATTCAATGATCAACTGACGGCGTTTTTGGTCAAGGTCAAGAAGCCGGCTTAAATCCAAATTCACGCGCTTGGCAGCCAAACCGGCTTTTACCGTCTCAACATTATCTCTGATAAATTTAAGGTCTAACATAGTTGATCTTAGGTTTTCTTTTCTTTTAGGGCAATATTGATCTGCTCCAAAAGAAATTTCGCATTAATGGGTTTTGAAAGATAATTCTCCCCGCCTTCTTCATAGCAATTAATGATGCTGCCCGGGGTATCCATGCTCGTCAAGAAAAGGACAGGGATATCTTTCGTTAAGATATCATTTTTCAACATTTTACAGACTGTAGGCCCATTGATATCCGGTAAATTATAATCAAGGATGATCAGATCCGGCTTATGCTGTTTGGCTAAAATAAACCCGGCATTCCCCTCAAAAGCTGATAAAGCCGTATACCCGCCGCGTTCCACGGTCATCGAAATTAACTTTTGATCCACTTCGCTGTCTTCAATGACCAAGATCTTGATCTGTTTATTATCCGCGGCTTTCGGGGCAAATTTCTGCAAAATTTTAGAAAACATGTGGTTATCGTATACAAATCTGCAGGGAGTGTCAATCTTAAATTGAGAGAATCAATCAAGGATAAGGATATTTAAGTTTTCTTTGATCTTTTCAGATTCCAGAGGACTAATGGATCCTAAATGTTTCTTAAAACGCAAATTATCAATGGATCTGATCTGATCAAGTAAAATATCGGATGGGGCAGTTAAACCCGTTCTTGGGCTATTTAAATGAACCCTTAAAATATCCAAGTTTAAATTTATCCTGGATGTTATTGGACACACAATGGTGGTCACATGCTCTCTCCTGTTAAGCAGATCTGTTTGGATCACAATAACAGGCCTGACCTTTCCCGGTTCATTACCAAACTTATTCCCAAGATCAGCCAGATAAATATGGAATTTCTCAATTTTCATGGAATTAAATGCTCATCAATAAATTCCCACTCTTTAAGGACTCTTAATGATTCTTCGCTTGCAATCTTTGATTCCTTGCCTAATTTATTCGCCAAATTCTTACGCCGATTGATCTTATTATAGAATGCGATGGCTTCATTGATATAGGCATTCCTTGATATATTGATCTCTTTTATCATTTTCTCCGCCTCTATAAATATTTCGTCCTTTACTTTCAGTGATAGCATTTTCATAATCAGCCTCCTAGTGATCCGGCAGGCCCACCATTTGCAATGAGCGCAACCGAAATATAAAGTATCACTAAAAGTATATACCGACTTTTCCTCAGATAAAATATAAAAAGCGCCCGGTGAACGATCGGCGCGGATCGCGGCAGCCCCCGTGGCCTCATTGATCGCTAGCAGACCAAGACGCACAACTGCCGGAACCCTGGGGCGCTTTTTGAAAAACTATGCCGTCTGGTAAGCCTCCAGAACCTTTTGAGTGATCATCTCCTTCACTTCTTTACTCATGCAGCGGACTCGCTCGAACCACCGTTCATTATTCCGGTCAAGTTCACTTGGCATGGCCACAAATAAGCCATTACGGCCGTCAATGATCTTGACCCCCTTGATCAGCAGCGCGTCATTGACACCCAGATCCACAAAAGCTTTGGTGCGATTCCCCTCCGGCAAACGATGCATCTTGATAACCGATACTTCAATGTCTTCTATTCCCATATACCCTCCTAATATTTAGTCTTCATTGATAAACAAAGCATATCTTATATTTGATTATTTGTCAAATTATAATTTTATTTATGGTCAATAAAATTTCAATAATATTTCTGGTAAATGTTTAGCAGGTTGAGAGAAATCTTTGGTATGTCTTCCCTCCCCCACCGTGGGGAGGGCAAGGGAGGGGGATAAAAAGACAATAAAATTATTGTCAACCGTCGATGATAG
>JANNCL010000080.1:0-22332 GCA_031386565.1 Candidatus Omnitrophota bacterium | reverse complement strand
AGCTCATCGAGCAGGCAAGGCTTCATCAGGTACCTAAAGTGGTCGCGATAGGTACGATCTGTGCCTATCCTAAATTTTGTCCGGTGCCGTTCAAGGAAGATACTATTTGGGATGGTTATCCTGAAGAGACCAATGCGCCGTATGGTTTGGCTAAAAAGATGCTTTTGGTGCAATCACAGGCTTATCGCCAGCAATATGGATATAACAGCATTTATTTATTACCGGTCAATTTGTATGGTCCTCATGATAATTTTGATCCCAGTTCTTCTCATGTGATCCCGGCGTTGATCCGAAAATGTATCGAGGCAAAAGAGCGGGGGGATAAAGAAATTGTTGTTTGGGGCACAGGCAAGGCCACTCGGGAGTTCTTGTATGTGGATGATGCGGCGCGGGGTATTATTTTAGCCTCCGAGAAATATAATAGTTCAGAGCCGGTCAATCTAGGGGCTGGTTTTGAGATCACGATCAAGGATCTGGTCAAGTTGATCGTGAAATTGACGGGATTTAAAGGTAATGTGGTTTGGGATGCGACTAAACCCGATGGACAGCCTCGGCGCTGTTTGGACACATCCCTCGCTAGAAAAGCGTTTGGATTTCAAGCGAAGGTTAAATTTGAGCAAGGATTAAAAAAGACCATCCAATGGTACCAAGAACAACTTTAGATATTCTGGATCGTTTGATACGGTTGTCATTTTACGCGTTGATCTTCCTGTTGCCGGTGGGCATAGGTTTTGTCAGCAGCTTTGCCGCGTTTGCGATCTTTTTTTGTTTGATCAAACGCATATGCCGGCTCATCAATGAGCGTCCTAAAGGTTTCGCAATCATCCGTACGATTTTTTCCCCCGCTCCCAGTTTTCTTAATATTCCTATGTTGTGTTTTGTTGCCGCGGCCTTGATATCGGTCATTTTTAGTCAGGATCATGGGCTTAGCATTATGGGTTTCGTTGGTAAATTATTACGGGGCGTTTTTCTTTATGTGAGTTTCGTAGAAGTATTTGTAACTCCGGCTCAAATAAACACGTTTTTATGTGTATGGATCTTATCCGCTTTGATCACGGGTTTAAGCGGTTTGACCCAATATTTCTTGGGTTATGATTTTATCAGGCATTTGCCGTTGGTCAGCGGTCGTATATCCTCGACCCTGCGTCAGGCCAATGATTTTGGCGCGTATATCATGGGCATTTGTCCGTTGATCTTAAGCTTGCTGATGCATTGGGATACGATCGCTTCACAGATGACCGAATATTTTAAGCAATGGAAGGTCCGATCGGTCTTTGTGCTCTGTTTCTTATTTTTAGCGTATGTTATTCTGGTGATCTGTTTAGGACTGACATTCTCCCGCGCCGCATGGGTCGGGTTCTTTGTTGCGATCATTTGTTTAGGTTCTTTTAAGAAAGAAGCCTTGCCATTTATCTTCCTGATCATTGTGGGATTTATCTGGATTTTTTCGCCGGTGATGGTATCGACTAGGGATGTTTCTTTGATCACCGATAATGTGAAACACATCGCTAAACCGCCGCCGGGTCAAAAACTGCCGGAAAGCAAAAATGTTATACAATACGTCCATGATCATTTAGGCAGCGGTCGATGGGGTTTCTGGAAGGAAGCGATCCATATCATTCATGATTATCCCTGGTGGGGGTCGGGACTTAATACATATTCTCAAATGGGGGCAAGATATAAGATCAGTTGGGGGGGGTATCCGCATAATTCTTATTTACAAATGACTGCGGAACTTGGTGTCCTGGGATTGGGCACATTCCTTTGGATGATTGCGGCCTTGTATTTTTTTGTGTTGAAAGCGATCAAAATAATGCCCAAGGGGCTTTTAAGGGCGATGATCATCGGGATGTTAGCTTCATTAACGGCGTATTTGATCCAAAGTTTCTTTGACACCACGTTTTATTCAGTGCAGCTCTCGGTATTAATGTGGTTGATGATGGGGGTCATGGTTTCGATCGTGCGCATGAACCAATTGACAAAACGCTCAAGCTGACTAAAATATAGGGATTTTCAAATAGTTATATAATTATAGAAGGAAGGCCTATGAATAAGCAAACCGTGAAAGATGTGCAGTTAAAGGGTAAGAAAGTCATTATCCGTGTTGATTTCAATGTTCCTTTAGAGAACGGACGCATTACCGATGATCGTCGTATCACCGCGGCGATGCCTACGATACAGTATGCATTAGCTCAAGGCGCGTCTAAGGTGATCCTCATGAGCCATTTAGGCCGTCCTAAAGGTGTTGGTTTTGAGGCGGAATTCAGTTTAAAGCCTGTGGCCGATCATTTGCAGGGGCTTTTGAAAGAACCGGTGGCATTCCTTAAGGATTGCGTGGGGCCGGAAGTTGTTGCCGCGATCGGCAGTTCCAAGGAGCGGGTTGTCCTATTAGAGAACTTGCGTTTTCATAAGGAAGAAGAGAAAAATGATGCCGGCTTTGCCAAGTCCTTGGCAGCACTTGCCGATATTTATATCAATGACGCCTTCGGCACGGCACATCGCGCCCATGCCTCAACCGCCGGCATTACGGCTTTTTTGCCTTCGGTCGCCGGTTTCCTGATCGAGAAAGAATTAGAATATTTAGGTAATGCGATCAATGATCCTAAAAGACCATTGGTGGTTATTTTAGGCGGGGCTAAAGTGTCGGATAAGATAGAGCTTATCAATAACTTGATCCCTAAGGCCAACAGCATCATCATCGGCGGCGGGATGGCCTACACTTTCCTTAAAGCACAAGGCATCGCGGTCGGCAATTCTAAATTAGAGAAAGACAAGGTTGACTTAGCTAAAGAATTATTAGAAAAAGCGAAAAAGGCCGGCGTAGAAATGGCGCTGACCTCGGACTTTGTGATCACCCAAAGTTTTATGAGCGATGACTGTAATATAAGTGATGTGATCCCGGATGGATGGGAAAGCTTGGACATCGGCCCTAAAACACGCGAGCATTATAAAAAGATACTCTCGACAGCTAAGACGGTGGTGTGGAACGGACCCTTAGGTGTTTTTGAACGGGATGCCTATGTTAAGGGCACGCGGGCGATCGCGGATTATCTGGCTTCTTTAAAGGATGTCACCACGATCATCGGTGGCGGCGATTCCGCGGCTGCTGTGGCTAAATTTGGTTTAGAGGATAAGTTCACACATATTTCAACCGGCGGCGGGGCTTCTTTGGAATTTTTGGAAGGGAAAACATTGCCGGGTATCGCGGCTCTTAATAACAAATGAGCCGTTGTGTCATTTGTCTAATAATAAAGGAAAGATTATGCGCAAACCGATCATCGCCGGGAATTGGAAATTAAATAAAACACCGCAGGAAGCCATGCAATTAGTGGTGGAGTTAAAACGTGAGCTCGTGGATGTGCAAGGCGTCGATGTGGTTGTATGCCCGACATTCTTAGCGTTGGAATCCGTCATTGATGAATTGGTCGATCATGATATCGCCGTCGGTGCCCAAAATGTGTATTGGATGGACAGCGGGGCGTATACGGGAGAGGTTTCAGCTCCCATGCTTAAGTCGGTGGGGGTCAAATATGTTATTATCGGCCATAGTGAACGCCGCCAGTTCTTTGGTGAGACCAATGAAACGGTCGCAAAGCGCATTCGCGCGGCGCTCAATCACGGGTTAACACCGATCGTATGTGTCGGGGAGAATCTGGCCGAGCGTGAATCCGATAAAACATTTGAGGTGATCAAGGATCATGTGACTGGCTCTTTAGCGGGACTTTCATCGCAGGAAGTGGGAGGCTTGGTTTTAGCCTATGAACCTGTTTGGGCGATCGGCACGGGAAAAACAGCGACCCCTGCCCAGGCACAGGAAGTGCATGAATATATCCGTCAATTATTAGGAAAAATATTTAATGTGGAAGTGGCGGCTGCGGTACGTCTTCAATATGGCGGCAGTGTCACTGTGGAAAATATTGCATCGTTGATATCGCAATCGGATATTGACGGGGCACTTGTCGGCGGGGCATCGCTTAAAGCACCGTCGTTCGCGGCGATCGTCAAGGCGGCCGTTAAAACAGAAGTTAAATCGTAAGGGAGAAACGGTCATGAATTTTGTTTTAGTCATTCATCTTTTAGCATGTGTATTTTTGGTGATCACGATCCTGATGCAGGCAGGTCGGGGCGGCGGATTAGCGGAAAGTTTTTCATCTGCGGAGAGCATGTTCGGAACGCAAACCAATACCTTTTTAGTCCGGACATCATCCATATTGGCGGCGATCTTTTTGATAACGTCATTGGTGCTGGCGGTCGGCGGATCTAAGGGTGAAAAATCCTTGATGGCACGAAATAAGGCTTTATTACCAAAAACCGCTGCCGTTGTGGAGAAAACACCGGAGTCCGGCATCACGGTCAAAGTCGAGGAACCTAAACCGATGGAAACCACTGTTGTGAATGCGGCTAAATAATTTTATCATTGCGGGTTTGATGGTGATGGCCTGTGCTACTTCGGGGCAGGCCAGTATCCTTGTCATTGATACCCCATCCGATCCAAAAACTTTTAACGATATCGTTGCCACCGAATCATCCTCGTCTGCGGTAACTGGCTTCCTTTTTGAAGGTTTGACTACTACGGACCCTTTTACCCTTAAAGTGATCCCGAATTTAGCGCAGCGCTGGGAAGTGTCTTCTGATGGTTTACAGTGGGTCTTTCATTTACGGCCGGGCGTTAAGTTCTTTGACGGCAAGCCGTTGACCGCAGAGGATGTTGTTTTTACCTTCAATGACCTGATCTTTAATCCTGATATACCGTCTTCCTCAAAAGATGTTTTTACCATCGAAGGCAAGCGATTTAAAGTGGAACGCATCGATGATCTGACGGTGCGTTTTACGTTGCCTGTCAAATTCGCGCCATTCTTGCGCAGTCTGTCCCAATCGATCCTGCCGAAACATTGTTTAGAAGCCGCGGTCACGCAGAACCGATTTCCGTTTACCTGGGGGATCAATACGAAACCAAAAGACATCATCGGCACCGGCCCGTTTTATTTAGATCAATATGTACCGGGAGAACGTCTGGTCTTTTTGCGTAATCCGTATTATTGGAAGAAAGACAGCCAGGGGCATGCGTTGCCAAGGCTGGATAAAGTGATCATGCTCATTGTCCCGGATCCAAGTACGTCTTTGTTAAAGTTCATCGATGGTGAGATCGATGTCATCGGGGTTAGTGGGCGGGATTATCCGCTGCTGAAGCCCATGGAATCAAAGAAGAATTTCAAGATCTATAACACCGGTGCGAATTTCGGTTCGAGCTTCCTGACCTTTAATTTAAATCCCCGGGTAAATCCTAAAACAAATAAGCCTTTTGTGGATCCGGTCCGGTCAACGTGGTTCCGCAATGTCAATTTCCGTAAAGCCGTGGCACATGCCATTGATAAACAGAAGATCATTGATATTGTTTCTAGCGGTTTTGGATACCTTCAGTCAGGCCCGATGAGCCCCAGCAGTGGTTTTCTTTATAATCCAGATACCATTGCGTATCCTTTTGACCTGGCCAAGGCCAAAGCAATATTAACCAAAGAAGGTTTTATCGATCGTGATGGTGATGGGATCATTGAAGACCCCCAGGGACATCCGGTAGAATTCACCCTATCTGTCCCTAGCTCAGGCACTTCTGACCGGGAACAAATTTCCGGGATCATCCGTTCGGACCTGGCGCGCATCGGGATGAAGGTCAATGTTAAGCTATTGGAGTTTAATTCGTTGGTGGCGAAGATCATGTCCTCATATGATTGGGAAGCGGTGATGTTGAGTTTAACTGGCGGGGTAGAGCCGCATTTTGGACAGAATGTATGGCTTTCTTCCGGTCAATTACACATGTGGAACCCTAAGCAGGAGAAGCCGGATACTGCCTGGGAAAAAAGATTGGATGCAATATTCACTCAGGGCGTGCAGGAACTGGATGAAACCAAACGTAAGGTCTTATATGATGAGTTCCAATTGATCGCCAGCGACCAATTACCCGTCATTTATACTATTTTAGGTGCCAATATGTATGCCGTTCGCCAGCGTTTTGGCAATTTAAAACCAACGCCCAATGGGGGCGTTTTGCATAATATCGAAGAAATTTACGTCTTGGGTCAGCAATGAACATGCATATTATCAAAAGAACCTTGGTTTCTTTCTTGCTCTTGTTAGGGATGAGCTTTGTGACCTTTTGGCTCATGCATGCAACGCCGGGGAATTTTTTTGATTCACTTAAACTAAATCCGCAGATATCACCCGAGACCATTAAACGTTACGAGGACATGTATCATTTAAAAGATCCGCTCTTCATGCAATACGGTCATTGGCTCTTCAATGTGCTCCGGGGAGAATTCGGGTATTCTTTTTATTATAACGTTCCGGTCGTGGACGTGATCGGATCGAGGCTTGGCAATACATTCATCTTGTCGCTGGCGAGTTTACTCTTGACCTGGGGGCTGGCCATTCCGCTGGGTATTTGGGCGGCGGTGCGGCACGGGAAAGCGGCAGATAAGATCATTAATATTTTTGGATTTGCGGCATTTTCCGCACCATCGTTCTTTCTGGCCATGCTTTTGCTTTATGGTTTTAGCCAATGGGGCGGTTTGCCTTTGGGAGGTATGCACGCGGCGAATTATGATGATCTATCAGGGGGGATGAAAATCCTTGATCTTTTAAAACATTTGGTCATTCCGTCGATTGTCCTGTCATTGGCATCAATAGCCTCACTGCAGCGCATCATGCGCGGCAATATGCTGGCGCAGCTAGGGCAGCAATATATTCTGGCTGCCCGCGCTAAAGGGCTGCCGGAGCGTCGCGTTATTTATGTGCATGCCCTGCGCAATGCCTTTAATCCCTTGGTGACATTGCTGGGGTATGAGTTCGCATCGCTCTTAAGCGGCGCGGCTTTGGTTGAGATCGTCTGTTCCTGGCCAGGCTTGGGTACGCTCATGCTGACCGCGGTGCGTTCCAAGGATGTGTATGTGGTCATGGCCAGCATGCTCATGGGCGGGGTGCTGTTATTGCTTGGAAATATTTTGGCAGATTATCTGCTGCAAAAACTTGATCCGCGCATTACACAAAAGAGTGTGAACAATGTCTAGTCAATGGTCAATGATCGTTAGTTCTTTTTCGAGGCGCAAAGGCGCGGTCATTTGTCTTTGGATCTTGGGGGCATTGTATTTGTTGGCGTTGATCGCGCCGTGTATTAGTGTGCATCGCTATGATGATGAGGACAGGAATTTGTCCTATTGCCCGCCGACCACCGTTGAGTTCTTTCATAACGGGCATCTTTCCGCGCCGTTCGTTTATGGCCGTCATTTTACTTTTGATGAATTTCATCGGCGTATTTATGTGATGGATAAAGAGAAGCGATATCCCGTCCGATTTTTTTCGCAGGGGCAATTGATCCATGTACAGGAACCGGGAAGATTATATTTATTAGGCGCGGATAGCCGGGGCCGGGACCTGTTCTCTCGCATCGTGTATGGGGGAAGGGTATCTTTATCCATCGGTTTACTAGGCGTGTTCATTTCATTTAGTTTAGGACTGTTAGTCGGCGGCATCGCCGGTTATTTCGGCGGGTGGATCGACGCGGTGCTAATGCGGATCTGCGAGATGTTCATGCTTGTGCCAGGCTTCTATTTATTACTGGCATTGCGTTCTGCCGTACCGGAGAACTTCAATTCGGTACAGGTTTATGTGATGATCGTGGTGATCTTGGCGTTGATCGGCTGGGCCTCTTTGGCGCGCATCATCCGCGGCATGGCGCTGAGTTTAAAAAACCGCGATTATGTGGCTGCGGCAAAACTTTTAGGCGTTCCCGATGTTGTTATCATTATCCGTCACATTCTGCCGCACACAGTGTCGTATTCACTGGTGGCGATGATGTTGACCATTCCCGGTTATATCTTGTCAGAATCGGGTTTAAGTTTATTGGGGCTGGGTATTCAGGATCCCGTTCCCAGCTGGGGTAATTTATTAACGGAGGCCATGGCGATCGTACCTATCTCTTTTGCGCCGTGGATATTAATTCCGGGGTTGGTCATTTTTGTGACCATTGTGTGTTTTAATGTGGTCGGTGATGCCTTGCGGGATGCATTGGATCCAATGCTGGTAACGGATCGTAATACGTAGGGGCGCTTCGTGGAGCGCCCTAAAAATTGGAAACGTAATTTTTATGAAAACAATACTCGATATAAAAAACCTGACTGTTAACGTGGGACAAGATAAGATCTTGAATAACGTGTCTTTGTCTATTCCGAGCGGCAAGATCATTGGTATTGTCGGTGGATCCGGCAGCGGCAAGACCACGTTAGGACTTTCGGTGCTGAATTTATTGCCAACCGCCATGCGGGTAGCGGCGGGTAGCATTATATTTGAAGGTAAAGACCTGTTGGCATTACCGTCACCAGCCTTGCGCTGCATCAGGGGCTTTAAGATCGGCATGATCTTTCAGGAACCACTATCGGCGTTCGATCCGCTGTTCACGATCGGCGCGCAATTGGATGAAACCTTGGCCGCGCACACAACGCTCCATGTAAATCAACGTCATGAGAAAATCAGCGCGGTCTTGAAAAGCGTGGAAATCGAAGATCCTGATCGTATTGCGGATAGTTACCCGCATGAGTTAAGCGGAGGATTACGTCAGCGGGCCATGATCGCCCAGGCGATCATCGGCGGACCTCGCTTGATCATCGCCGATGAAGCAACAAGTTCTCTGGATGTGACGATACAAGCGAAGATCATTCGTTTATTGCAGCGATTGAATCAAGAGCAGGGGATCAGCATTCTTTTTATCGCGCACGATCTGGGTTTGGTAAGTTTTCTGGCGCATGAAGTAGCGGTGATGACCCAAGGTAATATCGTGGAATATGGTCAAGCACAGGAGATCTTAAATGATCCCAAACATGATTATACAAAAGCATTATTAAAGGCCTATTGATGAATATAGTCGCTGTGAAAGATCTGTCGAAAGCATTCGGAGCGCTGAAAGCGGTGGATGCCGTAAGCTTTGAATTGGAACAGGGGAAGACCCTCGCTATCGTCGGTGAATCCGGGTGCGGTAAAACAACGGCGGCCAAGATCATCGCCGGATTAATAAAACCTGATAGCGGCACTGTTCAAACACAAGTACCCATTCAAATGGTCTTTCAGGACCCGAACAGCAGCTTGGACCCGTTGTTCACGGTCGGGCGGATATTAGAAGAAGCTTTTTATACGCAAGGACATTTAGGCCAGCAACAACGCGGGGAGCGCATCCGCAGTATTTTGCGTGCGGTAGGATTAGAAGAGGGGATGTTAGGGCGTTTCCCTCATGAATTTAGCGGCGGTCAGCGCCAGCGCATCGCCATTGCCAGGGCTTTGCTGGCCAATCCAAAAGTTTTAGTCTTAGATGAGGTCACTTCAAGTCTGGATGTTCTGGTGCAAAAACAAATTTTGGACTTATTGCAAGGTATCAAAGTGCAATATGGGTTATCATATATTTTTATTTCTCACAATCTGCGTGTGGTCAGATCCTTTGCTGATACAATAGTCGTCATGCGCCAGGGCAGGATAATCGAAGCGGGGCAAGCGCAGGAAGTGTTAAATCACCCTAAAATATTGTATACTCAAGCATTGGTCAGTGCGGCCTTAACGTATAGGTGTCTGGAAAATGAGTGACAGTTTTTGGAGCAAATTAAGTCATATTACCGGGTTGATGGCCCTTGCCGTGCTGATCGGTCTGACCGCTTTTGCGACCAATCTTGAGGTCCGCGATCTGGATATATGGCTGCATTTAAGGACCGGTCAGTATATTGCCGAGCATCATGCGGTTCCCCACGCGGATATCCTCTCTTGTACGATCGCGTCCAAGCCATGGACCAACCATGAATGGCTTTTTCAGCTGATCGTTTATTTTATCCATCGCGCCGCCGGTTTTGACGGACTCTTGACCATGCAGTCCGTTTTAGTCTGTGCGACCTTATTATTATTGTTCCTCATGACCTACCGCCGGGACAGATTGTTCTTGGGGGTATATGTGCTTTTGCTTGTCATGTTCATTTATCAAGGGCGTTTTACTCTACGTCCCGATCTTTTTAGTTTATTCTTCTTTGCGATATACATGAGTATCCTTGCCTTTCATTTGGATAAGCGAAAAAGCATCATTGCCATTGCCCTCATCCAAGTACTGTGGGTGAATATTCATGGGTATTTCTTCTTCGGTCCATTGCTGGTCCTCATTGCCATTATCGCGGAAACGATCAAACGTTTTGTGCCCCTGCCGTATCAATGGGGGAAAATAGGCCGATTGACGGATGCGGAGTATCAAAATTTAGGGCTCATGTTCATTGTTGTGTTAGGTGCATGTTTGATCAATCCTTATTTTATACAAGGAGCAACATACCCGCTACAGGTGCTATTCCATTCCACTTCTGATACAAAGATTTTTTTTCAATACATCACAGAGCTTCAGCCGCCCTTCACCCATAATTTCATGGCTGAGCTTAACGAGAATGTTCATTATAAATTGATGATCCTTATCTCGGCGCTGATGTTCCTCTTTAACCGCCGCAATATTGATATCAGTGTGTTCTTTGTCTGGTTGATCTTTTTGCTGTTCTCTTTGGTCGCCATCCGCAACATGGTCTTTTTTGCGTGCGCGGCCTATCTGGTCATCATGATCAATAGCATGACGATATCGATCAAGGATATCCTGCCGTTGCGATTTGATTCCAAGAAATTCGAGGATATTACCTCCATTTTGGCGAAGATCGCTTTGATCGTCTGGATCATCAATTGCGCCACAGATTTTGCCAGCCGGGGATATTACGATTACGATACGTATTCGACCAAGAGCGAGATCGGGGGCATGAGCAAACGCTGTTACCCGAACAAAGCGGTTGACTTCATGATCGCCCAGGGCATTCGCGGCAATATCTTTAATGACTTTAATAGCGGTGCTTATTTAGTCGGCCGCATGCACCCGCAGGTCAAGGTTTTCATCGATGGCAGAACAGAAGTGTATGGGGGTAAATTCTTCCAATATTACAAGAAAATATGGTTAGATGGGGATAAGAAAACGCTGAATGACGCCATCGAACGGTATCATTTGACGGCGGCGTTCCTTAACGGAGCCAAACAGAGCATTGTTCCAAGGACCATCAAGATATTTTACGACCTGAAAGACTGGAAGCTAGTTTATTTTGATGAGGACGGTATGATCTTTTTAAAGAAGACGCCGCAGAACCAGTCGATCATTGATCGCTTTGCCATCGATCTCAAGAAATGGGAGCCACCGGCCATGGATCTGGTGCGTTTGGGGACCACACGGATCTTGCCGTCCCCGAATTTAGCGCGAGCGAAATATTTGATGGCGGTCAAATTAGACGGTCCGGCATTAAAAGAATTAAAGATAGCACTGAAGATCGCTCCGGAAGCGATAGAAACATACGGGCTGCTCGGGGATATTTACGGACATCAAAAAGAATACCGATTGGCATTTGAGAATTTCCGTCTTGCATCCGGCTTTTCATCGAGCTATCATAACATCATGGGTTTGGCGTGGAGCGAGGAGAAGATAGGCCGTCCGCAGGAAGCAAAGAAATTTTATGAAGCGCTGCAACGCCGGAATCCAAAGGATAAGAAGATCATGGCCCGTTTAAAAGAATTGAAGCTTAAGGAAAAGAAGTAATATGCGTGATACGCTGACATTTATATTAGCCGGTGGTAAGGGCGAACGCTTAGATCCGTTAACTCGTGATCGGGCTAAGCCGGCGGTTCCATTCGGCGGGATTTTTCGTATTGTAGATTTTGCTCTCTCAAATTGTGTTAATTCCGGTTTGCGCCGCATTTTTTTGCTCACGCAGTATAAATCGTTTTCCCTTCAAAAACATATTTTGGAAGGCTGGAATATTTACTCCAATCAGCTGGGAGAATTCATCGACGTGGTTCCGGCCCAGCAGAGGATATCCAGCGACTGGTACCTTGGTACGGCGGATGCGATCTATCAGAACCTTAATATTATCCTGGATTATAATCCAAAGTTCGTCCTGATCTTAGCCGGAGACCATGTGTATAAAATGGATTATCGGAAAATGATCGATCATCATCTTGAAAAAGGCGCGGACATGACGGTGGCTTGCCTCGCTTTGCCTAAGGCGGAATCTATCCATTTCGGTGTGGTGGAGGTGGATGATAATAACCGTGTCTTTGGCTTCGCGGAAAAACCGCAGGTCCCTAAAGTGATCCCCGCGGACCCTCAATCGATCTTTTCATCCATGGGGATATATATTTTCAATGCGGATATCCTGGCTAAAGAACTCAAGAAAGACGCTGATAAAAAAGATTCCGGCCATGATTTCGGGAAGAACATCATCCCGCAGATGATCGCCAAGAAACTAAAAGTTTTTGCGTATGATTTTGCCAAGGAAAATCCTTCCGGATCCTATTGGCGGGATATCGGGACGCGGGATGCGTATTATCAGGCCAATATGGATTTATTAGGGGCTAACCCAAAGTTCAATGTGTATGATAAATCCTGGCCGCTACGCAGCCATCAGCATCATTATCCACCGCTTCGTTCGTATACGACGGGAAAATATCCCGGTACCATTGTGAACTCGTTGATCGCTAGCGGCTGTGTCATTGAAAGTGCCCAGGTAGAGAACTCCGTCGTTGCCGGTAATGTGACGGTAAAAGACGGGGCTTCGGTCAAAAGTTCGGTGATCATGGACAGGGTCACCATCGGTAAAAGGGCGCAGATTCAGAACGCCATCATTGATAAGGATGTCGAGATCCCCGATGGCACCTACATCGGCTTCGACGAGGCCAAAGACCGCGAACGTTTTGCCTTAACCGCATCCGGCATAGTTATTGTTGCCAAGAAAACTTCTTTGTGATAACCTAACTGCTTATGATCATTGCCCCTAAAATACGTGGTTTTATCTGCATCACGGCGCATCCTAGCGGCTGCGCGGCGAATGTGCAGGAACAGATCGATTATGTGCGCTCGAAAGGGCCTGTCACCGGCGGTCCTAAGAAAGTCTTAGTCATCGGCGCATCGAATGGTTATGGATTAGCGTCCCGGATCACGGCGGCTTTTGGCTGCGGCGCGGCTACTATCGGTGTTTTCTTTGAAAAAGAATCTGACGGCAAACGCACCGCGACGGCCGGTTGGTATAATTCCACGGCCTTTGACACGGCGGCCAAAAAAGCCGGATTATATTCTAAGAGTATCAATGGTGATGCGTTTTCCGATGAAATCCGTCAGCAAGTTTGTGATCTTATTAAAAAAGACTTAGGACAGGTTGATTGCATCATTTATTCCCTGGCGTCTCCCCGCCGGGTCGATCCTAAAACAGGTGAATTATTCAGATCCACCCTTAAGCCTAAGGGTAAGCCCTATACGAATAAAAGCATTGATTTTGAAAAAGATGAGGTCACCAGCGTTACCTTAGAGGCCGCCAATGAAGAAGAAGTGGCGCATACGATCAAGGTCATGGGTGGTGAAGATTGGGAGCTGTGGATCGATGCGCTGGAACAGCAAGGTTTATTGGCGCCAAAAGCGTTAACGGTGGCTTATTCCTATATCGGGCCGGATGTAACGACCGCGGTTTACCGTAACGGGACGATTGGTGCCGCCAAAGATCATTTGGAAGCGACCGCGCATAAATTAGATGAACGTTTAAAGAAGTTAGGCGGTCGGGCGCTGGTTTCGGTTAATAAAGCCCTTGTTACCCAGTCGAGTTCTGCCATACCTTTTATCCCATTGTATTTTGTTCTGCTCATGAAGGTTATGAAAGCAAAAGGGATCCATGAAAATTGTATACAGCAGGTTTTTCGTTTATTTCACGACCGCCTCTATAACAACAGACCTTTTGCTCAGATCCCAACCGACTCCAAAGGCCGTGTGCGCATTGATGACTTGGAAATGCGGGAAGATGTGCAAGATGAAGTGAGTAAACTTTGGGCTATTGTGAAAACGGATAATGTGCACGCGATCGCGGATGTGCAGGGTTATAGCGATGATTTCCTGCGTTTGTTCGGTTTTAACCTCAAGAATGTCGATTATAATGCCGATGTTGAGATCATAGTCCCGCTTGCCTCCTAAATTTGCTTTTCCCTCTAAATGTGGTATCCTTTAGTCAATTGACGTAGTATATATAATCTCCGATAGGATTCTTAATTCACTAAATACATGGCCTTACAGCGTTTTTTTCATTTTTTCATTTCATTATCAATGTTTTTATCATGCCTGCCCTTGCATGCGCAGGCCGACGCCGTGGCATCTCTGCCAAAACCCGGCACCATGGTCAATTTAAGCACGGCATTTGAGCCGGTGCTCATCAAAGGTTTGAAAGTCCATCCGGATGATCCGTTCCTGTTTGATTTTATTGTTGATAGCGGAAATAGCACGTTTAAGATCGATGCGCCTGAGTTTAAAGCGGAAAGCAATAAACTCATCAAGTATTTCTTGTCTGCCTTAACCGTGCCGGAAAAAGACCTTTGGGTCAACCTTAGTCCCTATGAAAAAGACCGCATGATCGCCCCTAATTTAGGACAAACTCAAATGGGGCAGGACATGCTGGCAGAGGATTATATCCTTAAGCAATTGACTGCTTCCATGATCTATCCGGAAAAGGGTTTGGGAAAAGAATTCTGGGATAAAGTTTACGCGCAGGTTAATCCAGATGCCGTCGCCGCGCCGATCGCCATGGATGCTTTCAACAAAGTCTGGATCACTGCCGACAGGGCGGATGTGTACGAAGGCAAGAACACAGCCTATGTGACCAGTGCCCATTTAAAAGTCATGTTAGAGCAGGATTATTTGGCCGCAAAAAAGAATGCCGTAGGGGTGGGTTCCAAACCCACTCATAATGAAATTACCGATACGTTAAAACAAATCGTCCTGCCTGCCATCGAGAAGGAAGTCAACGAAGGCAAGAATTTCGCCAAGTTGCGTCAAATTTACAACAGCATGATCTTAGCCTCGTGGTACAAAATGAGACTAAAGAATGCGCTGATGACACAAGTTTACGGCAACCGTTCCAAAACAGGCACAACAATCAATGCCGACGATCCCAAAGACAAAGAAGCGATCTTCCAGCGTTATTTACAGGCCTACAAAAAGGGGGTTTTTAATTTTATCAAGGAAGAGATCGATCCCAAATCCTATCAGACGGTGCCTAGGAAATATTTCTCCGGCGGGTTATCAGTCAGGGCAGACCTGGTCATGCTCACCGTTACTAAGCTAAATGCCGCTCCGACAGGTGAATTAGCTATGGTTTCTTCTCCAATTAAGTTAAGGAGGAGTAGTAGCTCTCAAATATCAACGGATAGTGCTCAATCATCTATAAGACAAAGTGTTGCCTTGGTATTGGAAGATAACGAAGGTTTACAAGAACAGGCGGATATAATTTTAGCAACTTATGTTGGTTTTAATAAAGTTATCATTGCAAAGAATCGTGAAGAAGTTTTAAGGGCATTAGAAGGAAACCCCAATATTACTTATGGACTATTTGATTTTAATCTCATCGGTGAGGATCATCATGGGGGAGATATAGCGAAATTATTGAAAGAGCGGGGGGTGTCTTTTCCTATCGATCTGCAATCAACAGAACCTGAGGCTCTTCTAAGGCCGTGGACGCAGTATTTTGATCATATGCTTCCAAAAGTTAATATTTTAGATTTCAAAGCTATTCAGGCAAGAGCGGGTCAGGTTTTACAGCAATTTAAAGATTCTTCCGATGCCGCACAAACAGCTAAGAACACAATATCAAAAGTTATATTCTATTCCCATGAATTTAATAAAAAAGATAAATATATGAAGATCAATGGTCTGACTCCTGAATTTGTTACGGGACCAATGAGTGTGCTTGAATCAAGATTAGTCCAGTTGGATGGCATGAAGGGGGTAGTTGTTGTTATGCGTGATTACCATGTGCCTATTATTTCAGAACAGATAATGAGTTTTGAGTCATACTTAAAACATCCTTTTCCTTTTGTCTTCTTGATGAATAATGGCAATCAAGTGTATATGCATGACCCAAATAATCCTGTTGGAATTAAATGGTTTCGGAATAAGCAGGGCAGTTTGCAGGCAGCGCTTGATTATTTTCAGAAAACTGCTGTTGACGCGGCAATGACGAACGGCGGTATTGATCTAAACACTGGTTCTATCAATGTAAACAAGCAAGGCAAGGGTGTTTTTATGCAATTTGATCAAGCTATGATCGACCGTATCAATGCTCAGGGATTTACCGGAGTTGATTTTCGTATCGATCGCATTGTTCCTATCCTCAATTTGCAGAGCATCTTAGACGCTGGCTAAAAAAATTTTAACTTAATTATTGACGGGAGAAATGATTCCCGTTACATTATGGGCATGTATTTTAAAAAGCTTGAGATATTCGGCTTTAAATCCTTCGCAGAGAAAACTGTCCTTGAATTCCAACCCGGTACGTCGGTCATCGTCGGTCCCAATGGTTGCGGCAAGAGTAATGTTTTTGATTCGATCCGTTGGGTTTTAGGCGAACAAAGCGCGAAAGACTTGCGCGGTTCGTCCATGACCGATGTTATTTTTAACGGCACCGATACACGTCCGGCGCTAGGTTTCGCGGAAGTCAGTGTCACTTTCTCGAACGAGAGCAAGATCCTTCCTATTGAACACGATGAAGTGACCGTCACCCGCCGATTATTCCGCTCCGGCGAGAGTGAATACCTTTTGAATAAGAATGTCTGCCGTTTAAAAGACATCATTGAGCTTTTTTTAGGCACCGGGGTCGGTTCGGAATCCTATTCCATGATACAGCAAGGTAAAGTGGACATGGTGGTTTCCTCCAAACCGGAAGACCGCCGGGAAATATTCGATGAAGCGGCCGGTATCACCAAATATAAATCCAAGAAAAAAGAAGCGTTAAGCAAGCTCAAGGAAACCGAAGAGAATCTATTGCGCATCAATGACATTGTCGTTGAGGTCAAGCGCCAGATCGGGTCCATTGAACGTCAGGCCAAGAAAGCACAGCGCTATAAGGAAGAATTCGAGCAGTTAAAAGGTCTTGAACTGATCATGGCCCAGTACAATATCAATACTTATGCCGCCGAGCTCAATGATATTCAAAACCGATCGAAAGAATTAGCAGCCAAGGATGAGCAATTAACCGCGGCCCTGCAGGAACTAAACGCTCAGCTGGAGAGCGAGACCGCGCTCATTGAAGAAATCGATGAAGCGATCAATGTGCTAAAGTCCAAACAAATGCGCTTAGCCAATGATATTGATATCAATACGCGTCAGATCGCTTTTAACGAGGAACGTTTAAGCAGCATCGATACATCCTCTGAACAATTGGAAGCCGATAAGACGGCCGCATTAGAGCGCTGCAAGGTCAGTCAGGCCAAGATCGAAGAGATTAATACTGCCTTAAGCACCTTTAATCAAACCCTGTTGGATGTCAAAAACCGCTGGCAGCAGAAAAAGGATGAATTGGGTGTCTTGGTGCACGCGATCGAAGAAGCAAATCGGTCAATACAAACGTATGCGCAGGAACAATTCGCTTTAAATGCCCAGGAAGTCAGGGTCAAGAATCAACTGACCGATTCCCTGCGGCAGAATATGGAACTTTTAGCACGTCGCACCCGGCTGCAGGAAGACAATACCAAAGTGTCCGGTGAAAAGACCCAGGTATATCAAAAATTTGAAGCGATCAGCAGTGCTATCGTCAGTGTGGACGTTCAAGTTCAGGAATGCTGGCTGGTCTTAGATAGAGAGCGTCAGGTCTTAGAAAGTGTCCGGCTTGATCAAGCCGCGGCGGATAATACCATTGATGATCTGGAAAAGACCAAGGTGTTCTTGGTATCCCAAAAAGAATTCATTGCCAAGATGCAGGTGCAGTATCAGGAAAGCCCCGACCCCATCGTTGAGGGAAAATTTATCAGTTCTGTGCGGCCCAATGATATTCAGACTGGGATCATCGGCAAGATCAAGGATATCCGCGAGATCCCCGCGACGGAAACATCGCCTGTAATGTACGAGATCGTCTATGAAACAAAATATGTCGAGCTTGATCTGGCGCACATGGATGAACGCATCACCGAAGTCGGTGAACAAATTGTTGAGGCCATTGCCCGCAAAGAAGCATTAGATCAAAAACTATACGAGCAGCAGCAAACTGTCGATGGGGTTTTGCGTAACATACAGGATCTGGAAAAGAAATTGTCGGTATTGCAGTCGCAGAAAAATGATATCGAATTGGAAACAGGAAAGATCGTTGGAGAATTGGACCTTATCTCTTCAGAATATGCGCAGGTAGAATCTGGTTTGGCGACGCTAAAGGTGGCGGAAGACCGGTTGAATGAAACACTGCAGGGTATTACCGGACAAATACGCCGCTGCCAGGAGGATGTAAAGGAAAAGCAGGAGGCGATCGCGCAAAAGAACAGGGACCGTGAAGCGCTGAATGTGGCGGTGGTGCAATTAGAGTCAGAGGCCCAGGCCGCAGCACAACAGCAAAAAAGTTTGCAGGAGAATTTATCCGTTTATACCCAAAGCCTGGATAGGGACCTTGCGGATATCAGCCGTTTTGAGGCATCCTTTCAGGAATTACATTCCAAGAAACAACAGATCGCCGAAGACATCGCGCGTTTAAACGGGTTGATCATCACATTAACAGCTTCTATCGCCGATGTTGCAGGGCAATTGAACGAAGAAACAGCGCGTAAGGCGGAGGTTACTTTACGTTTAGGCGGCCTGCGCGGGCAGGCAAGGTCTTATGAAGAGGGGATCATTGAGTCTAAAACCGACCGTCATCAGCTGGATATGCGCGCCCAGGAGATACAATTCCATCAGCGTTCGCTCAAAGACCGTTTAATGCAGTCGTACCGTGTTGATCTGGATAATTTACCAAAGCCGCAAGAGGTCACGGAGCAAAACGCTGTAGGGGAAAATATTGAAACTGTTGAAGGTGATGGCGCAACTCTCGTAGAAGTTCCTGTCGAGAATGTGGAAGAACCCGTTATATTGCCGCAGGTCAATTATGAAGAATTAGCCGCGCAGATTGAAGCTTTAAAGAAGCGTTGTGAAGCATATGGGGCGGTTAATTTGGTGGCTATAGAAGAATTTGATGAATTAAAGCAGCGTTTTGAGTTCTTGACCAAGCAGCAAAGCGATCTGTTGACCGCGCGCGAATCGTTGATGCAGACCATTCAAAAGATCAACCGCACAACGAAACAAATGTTCACGGATACCTTCACCCGCGTCAATGAAGAGTTCCAGATCCATTTCCGCATGCTTTTTGGCGGCGGCGAAGCCCAGCTCATTTTGCTTGATCCTGAAAATGCCCTGGAATCCGGCATTGATATTGTGGCGCGTCCTCCGGGCAAGAAACCTCAGCACATATCGTTGTTATCCGGTGGTGAAAAGACCATGACCGCCATTGCGCTTATTTTTGGTGTTTTTAAGGTTAATCCCAGCCCATTCTGTGTGCTCGACGAAATTGATGCGGCGCTGGATGAGAGCAACGTCAATCGTTTTGCCAATCTCTTGAAAGAATTCGCCAAGATCGCCCAGTTCATCGTTATTTCCCACAATAAGAAGACCATGGAGAATGCGGATATCATGTATGGTGTGACCATGCCGGAACGCGGTATATCCAGGATCGTTTCCGTTAATTTTACCAGGAAACAACCTCAGCCAGCTCCGGTTGTCCTCGATGTTAAGCCAGTAGCGGTAGAAGTCGCTTCCTTGTAAAGGCCTCCTAAAAAAAATATTTCTTGCGCTTTGCCCTTATTTGTTGTAACTTATTCCGTATTAATAGTTTATATTCGTGAATCCAGGGGGAGCGCTACCTTGACACTCCCATAACCTCATGTTATACTTTGGTTTATAAGTCGTCTAAAATCAATATGTTGACACACTTTTTTAAGAGCATTAACTGGGTCGATGTCGCTTTAGTCGTTTTTTTTATCCGCACGGTTTTTGTCAGCGTCAAAAGCGGTTTCGTAGCAGAGGGTTTCAAGTTTTTTGGAACGATTATTGCGCTTTTTGTCAGCTTGCATTTTTATAGTTCTTTTGTACATTTCTTAGCTAAAAAGTTTAAATTAAGCGCCTTGAGTCTGGAGTTTTTTGTATTTGTTGCTTTATGGCTGTTGGTGACCTTGTTTTTCATGATGTTGTACAAAGGCATCATGCTGCTCTTTAAAATAGAAGCAAATCATCAAGTCATTGATAGATACGCTGCTGGATTTCTCGGGGCAACGCGGGGGATCTTTTTGACGAGTTTAACGGTGTTCGCCCTGTTGCTGACGCATCATCCGTATTTTACGAGTCAGACATTCATGTCATCAGGGTATGCATTCACGGCCAAGGCAGCGCCGAACACGTATTGTTTAGGTTACAATACGCTTATTGGAAAAGTATTCGAACATCAACAATTCAATGAAGATGTTTTTGCGGTGATCAGTAGACATGGGGTTAATCCCAAATGAAATCATCAATGCAGTTTTAGAACGAAGTGATATTGTCACGACGATCGGGAAGTATGTCCAGCTAAAAAAAGCGGGACGTAATTTTAAAGCTCTTTGTCCGTTCCATCATGAGAAGTCGCCGTCTTTTGTTGTTAATCCGGATAAACAGATCTTTCATTGTTTCGGATGCGGTGCAGGCGGGAATTCAGTCGGTTTTGTGATGCGTCAGGAACACCTGGAGTTCCCGCAGGCGGTGAGATTTCTAGCAGATCAGTGCGGGATCACGATCCCGGAGGAAACTTCCTCTGGGGTGGCTCCGGATGTATCAAAACAGCTGCGGGATGATTGTTATCGGGTCAACGGTTTAGCGGCCGAATTCTTTCATCAGCAATTATTAACGTCGAAAGAACCGGCGGCAGATACGGCCCGAGAATATTTAAAGAAGCGCGGGGTTAGTTTAGCGACGGTCAAGCAGTTTACGATCGGTTTTGCCCCGGATGCGTGGGATGGATTGATAAAACACTTAAAGAATGAGCAGGTTAGTACTGAGCTCATGTACCAAGCGGGCCTGATCATCGCCCGTGAAAAAAAAGATGGATTTTATGACCGGTTCCGTAACCGGGTGATCTTTCCAATTTTTGATATTTCGTCCCGACCCATCGCTTTTGGTGCACGCACCATGATCAAGGATGAGGGGGCAAAATATATTAACTCTCCGGAGACGCCGGTCTACACAAAGGGCCGACATTTGTTCGGTTTTAACCTAACGAAGACCGCGGCCGGGAAGTTAGATAGTGTGATAGTGGTGGAAGGGTATATGGATATGATCATGCCCTTTATCCATGGAGTTGAAAATATCGCGGCATCACTCGGAACGGCTTTGACCCCCGAGCAGATAAGACTGATTCGCCGCTACACTCCGAATGTAGTAATGCTCTTTGATACAGACCCTGCAGGCCAAAATGCAATGATTCGCAGTTTGGACTTACTCATTGATGAGGGGATGAATGTTCGTGTCGCCACGCTTGGAGAAAACCAAGATCCGGATTCATATATTCGTACATACGGAGCTCAGTCTTTCGGCGAAAGACTAAATAAGGCAGTATCGCTGTTTGATTTTAAACTATCGTGGCTTAAATCGCGCAACAACTTCTCCACCATCGAAGGTAAAGCTCATATCTGCCAGTCCATGTTGGCTACCATTGCCCGTTACAACAACGAGGTCGTGAAGTCGGAGCTCCTCAAGAAATTGAGCGATGATCTGATGATCGATCAAGATGCTGTGCGTAAGCAAATGTTGACGGTAAAAGTTATACCGTCCAAGGATGAGGTTTTACCCGTTGTACCTTCAAAGTTAAGGCTTCAAGATGAGATGTTTCTAGGGATATTATTATCCGACCCACGGTGGGCCAAACAATCTCAGGAAGAACTTGTCGTCTCCGATTTTGACCATCCCTTGATGCAGGGCGTTATCACGCGTATTTGGGAACTATCATCAGTTATGCCTGATTGGCACGCTAATGACTTGCTCATTCGTTTGAATGATCAAGCCATGGTTGAGCTCGTTACACGTCTCTTATCAAAAGACGCGGCATGGCTTGGCGATAGTGCTCAAGTGTTTAGGGACTGTGTTACTAAACTGCGCAAAAAACGTCTAGAAAAGAAATTACAAGAAGTTAAGCATTCTGATGACCTGGATATGACCAGTCAACTGATCAAGCTTATCAAAGGGTAGGTACATAAAAATGAAAGAACCTGTAAAAGAAAAAGAATTCCAAGAAGATCTGGATAAGTTGGTGACCTTAGGTAAGAAAAAAGGGTTCCTGACTTATGAGGAGGTCAATGAGACGCTTTCCGACGCCATTGATTCTTCCGAGGATATTGACCAGGTGTTTGACATTTTAGACGGGAAAGAGATCAAGGTTGTTG
>JANNCL010000055.1:0-2134 GCA_031386565.1 Candidatus Omnitrophota bacterium | reverse complement strand
CAACAACGTATTCCACATCAATGTTCTGAGCCAAACCGCGCTGCACATAAAAAGCATGGATTTGCTTAACAATGCGTGCAACAGTCAAAACTTCTTCATCTGTCAATGACGCTGCGACTATCTCATCGTGTTTTAAAGAAGTTCCGCCTTGATCATCGGCAACAATTTGCGTTGTTTTTACACTGATCTGTCTTTCTAAAATATCTTCCGAGAAGCTACCGACCAGCCAATGATCCGGCCTGCCTAATCCCTGCACCAATCCTTCACCTAAACCAGGTTGAGCGGTGATGTTATAGATCGGCCTGCCGATTTGCGGATGAACAGAAAGAACAACACCAGCCGCCTTACCGTTGATGAAAAGCTGGATCAAGACCGCCATTCGAGCGTCCTCATGGGATATGCCGCTACGGACACGATCAGAAACAAAGCCATCCGTAAAAAGGCTGGCCCAAACTTTCTTGACACTATCCACTGCTTCCTGTGCCGTTCTTACATTCAAGAATGAATCTGCTTGGCCTGCCGCAGAATAGCCGTTAAGATCTTCCACCGTTGCCGAGCTTCTAATGGCAGCCGGACCGCCAAGTTGTTCAAAAACATCAACGATGCTTTCACGCAAGTTTTCAGGGATAACCAACGATAATATCTGTTGACGGATCGACGCGCTTAAAGCCTTGCGCCCGTGTTCATCGCTCTCTTGCTCAAGCGCGACGATGGCTTCGCGAATACTGCGTTCACCTAAGACCACGTCTTCAAAAGCAAATGTTGTCACAAGACTGGTCTGCGGTACGCTTACCTCAGTAAGATCAACGCCCGTGTGTTGGGTCAAAATATTGGTATTAGCGCCCTTGCCGCCAGCCACATTAACGTTGTCAGCAAGCGCATGATCGATATTGATCACCCACGGTCTGCCGACGATCTGTTCCCAAACAGCTAGCTGACCAAAATACGCGTTCGTTAAGTCCAGCGCAAAAGCTAATGGATCCGCCTGATGCATTTTATAAACGTTCACCCATGGCATGAACACCATGGTATCGGCATCCGCGCTCTTTAATACAGCCCTGGTCTTCATTTCCGTATTTTCATGATCCAACGCTTCAACAGCATCCGCTTTCTCTTGATGCCTATTTGCGATCATGTCTTCAACCATATCTTCTTCATTCGAACTCAAGACATAAACGCCCAAAGAATTCTGGTCGTGATTCAATATCGGCGTAAGCGCCGCAACGCCGGAACGCAATTCAACGCTGTTGGCAATTTCTAAAAGACGCTCTTGAGGTGTTTGAGCATCCAGCGTAAAAATGATCACGTGCTTTTTATTCTGATCGATATCCACGTTGATGCCTTGAGCGGCCAACGCTTCAATGTCCATCGCCTCAAAGGCATCCTGTAATCTAAGCCACTCGGTATCACTTAACGCATAAAAATCAAACGCAGCAAAATACTGAGAATATTGTTGCAGTTGACCAACTAAACGGAACCTGCTCATATCCGGGATGATCCCTACCTCATCGTGAATGGCTCTTCCAGCCGCATTCAAAATATCCTTGCCGTCATTGATCTTCGCATTCGCTGAAACAGTATATTTATCCGCGAATAGCCGTTTGTTAGTCCCGCGGCGCTGCAACAATACCCGGTGTTTATCATTGGCCATCACCACGATCTGCATTGCTTTCTTGACCGGATCATTCACCGCTTTGCGTCCCATAAATTCAGCGATCTTGATCATGACGCTGGTGAAATAATACAATGGCAAAATAGTTAGATGATCCTTATTGCCGCGGGAAAGCAAGAGCAGGAGTTGTGACTGAATATCCTTTAATTGACGAACAACCGAAACACTGTCAAGGTTTTGGAATGTCTCGCGTATCTCGATCAGGCTCTGGCGGATTTCTATTAGAGGATCAATGAGCTTAAGCGCTGCCAGTTTAGCGTTGTTCACGGAACTATATTGCAATTCTATTTCAACGATATTATTGCGTCCGGCATTGATCTTGACATGGACACTGCCAAAAGAGATGGCCGTATTCTTGGAGGAGGCCGTGATCTTTTCTTTCTGTTCATTTGTTAAGACGATCGTTAATTCACCGCGATTTAGGGCCTGCAAAATAGCTTTCCTGATCGATCGCTGCGCTTG
>JANNCL010000023.1:0-3096 GCA_031386565.1 Candidatus Omnitrophota bacterium | reverse complement strand
GGTAACTTTGGGAACAACAGGAATAGCAACCGGTTTATTAAAATATATAACCGCGTAAATAACAACCAAGATTGACGCGCCCAGAAAAACTTTCTCCAGAATATAAATACTGCGGACCGCCCATTCCATGACCTAGCCTCATATTAATTGACATACATTCACTAGTAAGATTATATAAATATTAGGAGGAATAAGAAAGAAGTTTGTGAAGATTCGAGAACGGAGAACGGGACAGTCCCTATTTTGGGGACACCACGATCACCATCAACTTTCTTTGCTTAACTTTCGTCGTAGTTGAAACTTATAAATGTCCGATCCAATTCCATTCCCACGCTCGTATTGCTTCACATCAGTCACATCAATCTCTGCGATTATAGCTCTGTCCTTATATTGTTCACCCAATCCTTCAACAATATCTTTATCTCTTGTGCTTGCTGAACTATAGTTCCAATCTTCTGCACTCCTCACCAATCCAGCTTCAACGGGATTATTCTCAACATATTTTCCACACGCGTATAAATATCGGTCATCTTCAATCAACAAACTTTTATAACGCTCGCGCCATATTGGTCCACTTAACCGATATTTTGTATGAAATTGAAACACGTACCGGCTCTTTAACATACTTAAACTCTTTGAAAAATTATGAGCTGAATTTACCTTAACCACCAGATGAAAATGCGTATGCATCAGGCAATAATGAAAGACCTTGAAAGAGTGCGCTCCTTTTAACTCCCTCAAACAATTTATAAAAAGACTAAAATCTTCTTCATCCCTGAATACCTTTAACTTCCTAATCGATCTTGAAATAATATGAGCATAACACCCATCGTACAACAAACTACTTCGCGCCTGCCTTACCATAATCCCCTCATGCTTTTTCCGGGAGAGTTAATTTTCATTTATCAAAAATCCTTGGGGGAAGGATTTACCAACCTATCTTGCCCTGTCCCCTTTTTGGGGACTGTCCCTTTCTCGGTACAAACTGGTAACATAGTTTACATAATAAACCGGGCACATAGTTTACACTTTATGGCAAGGAGGGCATCCCATGCCATGGAAAGTGATAAACCAAATGGACCTAAAAAACCAGCTTATAATCGATTATAGCAACGAACATTTTAGTATTACTGATCTTTCTCAAAAATACGGAATCAGCCGTCCCACCGTATACAAATGGATTACACGTCATAAAAAGTTAGGTATTGATGGACTCAAGGAGCAAAGTCGAGCACCCAAAAATTCTCCTCATCGAACGCCAACAAAGATTCTAAAGCTTGTGATTCAAGAAAAACTTAAGAATCGTAAACGCGGACCTAGAAAAATACGTGCTCAATTAAAACGTCAACATCCTCAACTTGTGTTCCCAGCAGTCAGCACCATATCCTATTGGCTCAAAAAGGAAGGACTTGTTACAGATCGTAAAAGGCGGCGTCATGTGCCGCCGTACACACAACCTTTTTGCAAATGTGATGCACCTAATGATGTTTGGAGCATTGATTACAAAGGGCAATTTTATATGAAGAATGCCCGTATTTGTTATCCCTTGACGATTACTGATAACTTTAGCCGTTTTATTTTAGGCTGCAAAGCACTTGCAGGCCCTCGTTATTTACCATCGAGACGCTATCTTGAATTAATCTTTCGCGAATACGGATTGCCTAACGCAATTCGTAGTGATAATGGAAACCCCTTTGCGGGTAAATGTATTGGCGGACTTAGTCGATTATCCGTTTGGTTTATCCAATTAGGGATTATTCCAGAACGGATAGAAAAGGGTTGTCCTCAAGAAAATGGGCGTCATGAACGCATGCATCGCACATTAAAAAGCGACACTTTAGATGTGGTTGCTAGAAATCTCAAAGATCAACAAAATAAGTTTGATATTTTTAGATATGATTTTAACAACGATCGGCCGCATGAATCACTTAATGATCAAACTCCAAGTGATTGTTATAAAAAATCAACCATGCATTATGTTGAACGACCGCATCCGCCTGAATATGGATACGACTACTCTGTTCGTCAAGTTCGATTAAATGGAAAGATAAAATTCAAAAATCAGTTATTTTTTGTTACTGAATTACTTATCGGCCAGCCTATCGGCCTTAAAGAAATTGCTGATGGTTTATGGCAAATTCAATACTACTTTTACACCATGGGGTATTTGGATTTAAAAAAGAATAAGATAACTAGCAGCTAAATTAGTGTAAAGGATGTACCCAGTCTAAACTGTAAACGATGTTTCAATTGTACATCTCTTTCTCCATGAACTTGTTAAAATGTGTAGTATAACGGTCATAAAAAGCAATCTTGAAAATCTCATCAATTTGTAACTTATAACATTTCTCCCAAGATCCATCAGCATCATAACCATAAATTAAGAATTCTTTTGAATTTACATCTTGAATAGGCCCTAAGTAAAAAGCTGAATTATTTTCAGTCTTATCTTCTAGAAACACTACCTCTACACTAGGCCAAATACGCCTCCTTTCAAGTTCCCTTAGAACATCTTCCAAAAGAAAGCAACCTTTTACCCAGCCTGGCATTCTGACTTTATCTATTGATTTATTAAATTTTATTATTCTGTTATAACATTTCTCAAACTTCGAATCACGAATCCCCCTAATAAACTTGCTTGATATTAAAACTAGTCCATTAAACTCAAAATCCACAATTGAAGCAAGCGTAACAAAATTCGCAGTCTGATACAAAACAATCCCATCAAAAGAGTCCCCTTTTGGATGAGACGTTATTAACCGAATCAATGTCTTTTTTTTAAAAGATTTATTTAATCCATCGGATATCTTCGTCATAACTACTGTGTCCTTTTTTTTACCTTTTATTAGGATTCGGTCGCCAATTTGGTTTTTGTCTATTTTGTGTATTTGGTCTACCCGATCTAGGATTTGTATGTTTATCCCAATTACTGGGTCTTTTATTCTGTGTATGTTCTTTTCCACCTTTGTCCTTCTGCGCATCAGCAAGAGCCTTCTCCAGCGCTCTTTTTGCGGCTTCTATCGCAGCTGCAATCGCTGCTCCTACTGCTGTTGCTATTGCTGGCCCAAGAGCCTCACCGAGTCCTATTGCTACTGG
>JANNCL010000011.1:0-2809 GCA_031386565.1 Candidatus Omnitrophota bacterium | reverse complement strand
CGCGCTCGTGACGGACACGGCCAAAGCGGCAACGGCGAGAGACCGCAGCGGCTTGTCGATAAGAGTTTTAAAAATGTTCATGGCCGGGCCACCCCTTTTTTCGATTGTGTAAAGTTCCCGGCAATGGCTGCAGTGGATCTCCCATAAATGTTCAAATCCTTCCCTGCCTTTGTCTGGAACACGATACAACACGTTGAACTTACCCCGGCCGCACATGCACGCACTTTCACATAATGGATTCTCATAACTTCCTGTCATAATTGTCTCCTGAGTTTACTGATCACATTCACTTCTAATATACACCATCAAACAGATATCGGATAGCTAATGCTATATTGTACGTTATCGTTTATTTATTTCAAAGTAAATATCCCGTGCTACAATTTATATTTCAAGAAGGCAAAATTTAACGGAACTGATCAAGCACCTGGTATAAAACACCGCCGGCGATATCTAGTTTAGGAAGCATATACTTGCGTGCGGAGATCGTTATTTCTGTCCTGTTATCCGAGCTCTTCCTCAATATGAACGCTACCATCGCACCTTGGATACTGGCTTTGATCACCCCGCTTTGCGCATCATTTTTGGTGATCCTGCCCATACTTTTTGCAGTCGTAAGACTCGCGGCATACACCCGTTCAAATGAAGCATCAATGATCTGCCGCACATTATCTTTACCGATCAATGTCGCTGCCACGGCAACCGGCAGTATGGCCGCCCCCGTCAGCATCGCCGCCCCGTAGATCTCAGCATTCTTTATCGCGATCGCTTTCATGGGCTCCGCAAGCACTAAAACCGCCAATTGCTGCGCGGTAGGGATCTTCTTAAAACTTTTACTGCGATTCACCTGATAAACACGCACAACAGGAGCCGCGCCCCCCTTATAATCCTTGTAAACGATCTGACCGATCTTTAAATTCAGCAGATCGATCCGCATAGGCGCTGATGAAGAAGCCGTGGACGGATGCGCTATTTTCAGGGCATCCACGTTAAGCTTCCCATCTTGATTCCTGGTAAGCCCCAATTCTTGCAATTCAATATCAACAACCAGAAAGCGGCGATCCGGCTTAAACAAAGTCGCGCGGTCGTAAATGACCTTGATCTTAGGGCAGGACACCAGCAGCCCTTCCGGAAAACCGCTGGGATTATACATTTTAAATCCGGTTATGTTGATCGTGGAGCTTAAAACGCTCAATGAAAAACCATTTATCTCAACGCGTGTGCCGGTGACCTTAGCCGCAACCGTTGTGACCACGGACCTGATGATCTGATCCTTAAGGACCACGAAACCCGCTAAGAACACAGCAAGTATCCCGAACACAATAAATATTCTTTTCATAAGCCTCCTGATATTAACACAAACAGGCGCATCCGCCAGTGACGTTCCTGTTAATGTTCTGGAAAAAGTTCTAACATTTTCTTCTCTCTCCTATCAGCTAAAATAATTAATTCTTTTGATAACTCCAGATTTGAAAGTTGCAGAAATCTGGCAGAATCTCTTAAAAGTTTTATATTGGCTTTACGTTTCTTTTGGGTTAACATTTCTTCTTTTTCATCATCCGCTTCGTTCTTATTCTCTTTCGTTTCATCTTTCCATAGTGATAGATCATGCGCGTATTGTGTTAATTGTTTTGAAACATCCGAATGGAATTGATTAAGCGCCGCGGCAGCACTTTCTAATAATTTTATCTGTGCCCCATAAGGCTCTTCTTGGGCGAATGAAACAGACGACATTGCAGCGATAAGAACAAGAAATAAACTTATTAATATTCTCATGATCTTTCCTTTCAGATCTCTAATGATCATTGTCCTGATACTGCTTTATCCGGAATACCAGCACCCTGCCGCGTGGCATCTAAATGGGCATAGATTTTCTGGGACCTAAATACCGTGATACATAACGCGATAAATAATGCCGGCACCATGAACGGGAATGCCGCAACAAATGGCCCACGGCCGGTGAATATCAGAATGGTGTTGAGGATGATCAAGACACAGCGGGCTTCGGATACGCCGAAGTAACTAAAACTTATTTTGAAATCATTCGTTATGGCAAAATCCATGAGCGTATGCACCATGAAGCCTGTTGAAAGAGCCAAGCATAGGATGGTTAATAATGCGTAAGATGGCGGAAGCATGAATGAATACCCGATAATAATGGCGGAAAGAAAAACATAATCGAGGAAATGGTCCATATAAAATCCCCATTTGATCAGCCCTGTTTTACGCATCCGCCCCACCGCCCCGTCCAACATATCCGTGACGTATTGAAGGAAAACAAACCCGCTAAATAACCATAGCCAGCGTATATCCATATTCGTCATGTAACCGGCAAAAATGATGCCAATGGACCAAACTACCGTCATCAATGTCAAGTGAACAGTAGTCATTTGCTTCGGAACATGCGGCAATAAAGCATCGATCAGCCTTTTCTCAAAAGGAACGAGCAAATGCACTAACTTTTTTTTATCTCCCTCAAACTCCTGCATCATCAACTCCTTATGTTTACGTTAACTTTAAGTCAACAACGATCGGTAAATGATCCGATGCCATCCTAGCCAAAGCGGTGTGCGCGGTATTGATCGCGTGAACACCAAATTCCTCCGTCACAAAAACATGATCTATGCGCATGAGCGGATAACCGGTAAACCATGTTTTAGAAGGTTTATGACCGGTCAGCATCATTTGGCTGTCTTTAAGTTCTTTACAGACCGCCTTATATGCGGGAGAGTTCGGCATCATATTCATATCGCCGCATAAAATCAGCGGGCCTTTGCGGTCAGGATGCTGTAACCAGTCGCTGCTTAAC
>JANNCL010000318.1:0-3984 GCA_031386565.1 Candidatus Omnitrophota bacterium | reverse complement strand
ATATCGATAAATACGGCAATATGTCTGCTGCTTCGATCAGTGTGGCCCTTTATGAAGCGGTGAAATCTGGTCGGATAAAAAAAGGGAGCACTATTGTGTTGGTGACTTTTGGGGCAGGTTTAGTTGCCGCTGCCAACGTGGTGAAATGGAATTGATATGAAAGATATCGCATTAATTTTTCCGGGACAAGGGGCTCAAAAGGTAGGGATGGGTAAAGAATTTTATGAACAAATCCCCTCAGCCAAAGCTATTTTTGATCAAGCGGATAAAGTTTGCGCGAATGATTTATTAAAAGTAATGTTCGAAGGACCGGAAGAACAATTGATCAAAACTGCTTTTTGTCAGCCAGCCATTTTGACCATGAGCATAGCAGCACTTAAAGCGTTTGAGGCACATCCTAAATTCAAAAGTGTGAATGTTCGTTTTACGGCAGGTTTGAGTTTGGGGGAATATTCGGCGCTTGCCGCCGCAGGGTCGATCGCTTTTGAGGATACGCTGCGCTTAGTATTAAAACGCGGAAGCTATATGGATGAAGCTTGCACCCTAAATAAAGGTGCGATGGCCGCGGTGATCGGTTTTGATAAGAATAAATTGATCGATATATGCAATGCTACTGGTGCCGAGGTTGCAAATTATAATTCCCATGAGCAGATCGTTATTACCGGCCATGCTGATAAGGTGTACGCGGCCGTAGAAGCGATCAAGGCTGCTGGTGGACAAAAAGTAATCCCTTTAAGTGTTTCCGGCGGCTTTCATTCATCTTTAATGCAGAGTGCCGCAGACAAATTTAGTCTAATACTTAAAGATGTTCCGATCTCTGTTAATGCCATTAAGGTTGTAACTAATGTTAATGGTAAACCACAAGAAGATTCGACCACTATTCGTCAAAATTTGGCAAAGCAAATAACAGCTTCTGTGCAATGGGTTGAGTCAATTGATTATATGATGTCACAAGGGGTTAAAGAGTTTGTTGAGATCGGTCCCGGTAAAGTGCTTAAAGGTCTGATCCGCCGTATTGATCCAAATGCTTCAGTGTATAACATTGAAAAACCAGCAGACTTAGATACTTTATCTATATAATTGGCTTGTCAGCCTAAGTCTTTGATGGTAATATTTCCCCTATGTCAATTTCCATAAAAGATGTCCAATATATTGCCGCGTTAGCACGGATTCATGTTCCGGAGGATAAGCTTGGATCTTTAGCTAAGGAGCTATCCAATATTGTTGGATATGTTGAGCAATTGCAGTCGATTAATGTTGATCATGTGACCCCCACAACGCATGCGGTGCCGCTGGGGAATGTTTTACGTGACGATGTGGTACTTAGATCATTTACCAATCAAGAAGCCCTTGGTGTTGCTGTGGAAAAAACCAATGGTTCTTTTAAAGTTCCTCTCGTGATCGAATGAGCTCCTATTTAAAGACTGCCCATGAAATACTGGATCTATACCGGTCTGCAAAAATCTCTCCTAAAGAGGTTTATGAGTCTTTTAGTGCCCGGATCAAAGCGGTTGACCCTAAGGTTAAAGCATTTGTTCATTTAGCGGCAAGTACTCCGGATTTCACAATGCCCGGTGTAAGCCCTATCCCTATTGGTTTAAAAGATAATTTATGTACCAAAGGCGAGGAAATTACGTGCGCTTCTAAGATATTAAAAGGTTTTGTATCACCCTATGACGCCGGTGTTGTCGAGAAAGTAAAAAGTTCCGGCGGTTTGATCATGGGTATTTTAAATCAGGATGAATTTGCTTTTGGTTCTTCGTGCGAATCGTCGTGTTATGGGCCAACTTTTAATCCGTGGAATTTAGCGTGTGTTCCTGGCGGTTCAAGCGGAGGTTCTGCGGCATCGGTCGCAGCGGATGAAGTGGCTTGGGCGCTGGGTTCTGATACTGGGGGCTCGATCCGTCAACCAGCGTCATTTTGCGGCATTGTGGGACTTAAACCTACTTATGGCCGTGTCTCGCGTTATGGGTTGATCGCATTTGCCTCCAGTCTTGATCAAATCGGGCCGTTAACCAAAGATGTCACGGATTGCGCGTTACTCTTGAATATTATTGCCGGATATGATGAGCGCGATTCAACGTCGGTTAATTATCATGTTCCTGACTATACAAAAGCACTGGTTAATGATGTCCGTGGTCTTAAAATCGGCATCCCAAAAGAAGCATTTGTTGAAGGTCTTGACCCACAAGTTCGGTCAGCTGTTGAAGAATCTTTGAATGTGCTAAAGAAAATGGGGGCAGTGATCAAAGAGATTTCTCTGCCTCATACGCCTTATGCGGTAGCGACGTATTATATTGTCGCAACAGCAGAGGCCTCTTCTAACTTAGCGCGTTTTGACGGCGTGAGGTATGGTTTACGTAAAATGCCGACGAGTACAAGAAAGAATGCGTTGGTCGATATGTATGAGGAAACCCGCTTTGCTGGTTTTGGCGATGAAGCCAAACGCCGCATTATGCTGGGGACCTACGCCTTATCGTCAGGTTATTATGACGCTTATTATTTGCGCGGTCAGAAAGTACGCACATTGATCAAACAAGATTTTGATGCCGTGTTCCATGATTGCGATGTTATTGCGACCCCAACGGCACCAACGGTAGCTTTTAAAGTCGGCGAAAAGATCAGCGACCCGTTATCCATGTATTTATCAGATATTTATACCATCCCGGCGAACTTAGCGGGTATTCCGGCCATTTCCGTTCCTTGTGGTTTTTCTGATACTGGATTGCCTATTGGTTTACAGTTGCAGGCGAAAGCTTTTAACGAAGAAATGTTATTGCGCGTGGCGTATTCTTATGAGCAAAATACGCCGTGGCATACAAAAAAGCCAAATCTATGAGTGTTTATGAAACAGTGATCGGGCTGGAAGTTCACTTACAGCTCAATACTAAAACAAAAATTTTCTGCGGCTGTGCTAATCATTTTGGCAGCGAGCCGAATACCAATGTCTGCTCCGTATGTTTGGGTTTACCTGGAACTTTACCGGTATTAAATAGACAGGCATTGTTATCCGGAATCCGGGTAGGATTAGCTTTAAATGCCCAGATTAATCCATTCATTAAATTCGACCGTAAGAATTATTATTATCCTGACCTGCCAAAAGGCTATCAGATATCCCAGTTTGATTATCCGGTTGCCAAGGATGGATATTTAAATATTAAGTCAAATGGCATACAAAAACGCATAGGCATTACCCGTGCGCATTTAGAAGAGGATGCCGGCAAGTTGAATCATGAGAATACACTGGGCTGTTCTTTGGTTGATTATAACCGCACCGGAACTCCGCTCATTGAAATAGTTTCTGATCCGGATCTTAGAAGCGCGCAGGAAGCGTATGATTATTTACATGCACTCAAATTAACGTTGCAATATTTGAATGTATCTGATTGTGACATGGAAAAAGGTTCCCTGCGTTGTGATGCTAATATTTCCATTCGGCCAGTTGGGCAGGAAAAATTTGGTACTAAGACGGAATTAAAGAATATGAATTCATTTCGAGCGGTGAAAGCCGGTTTAGAATATGAAATTGCCCGGCATACCCAGGTTATTTCTTCCGGCGGGAAGATCGTGCAGGAAACATTGTTATGGAACGATGAAAAAGGGATGACGATCGTGATGCGTTCCAAAGAACAAGCGCATGATTACCGTTATTTTCCGGACCCGGACCTGGTGCCATTTACGATCGATACCAAGATCATTGATGAGCAGCGGGCGGAACTGCCTGAATTGCCTCAAGCGAAATTATTGCGGTTTACAGCAGTTTATGGCCTGTCTGATTATGATGCGAATGTGCTTGTTGCGGATAAAGATATTGCCATGTTCTATGAGAATGCCGTAAAAGAATTCAATAATCCCAAAAAGATAGTGAATTGGATGACAGGTGCTGTTTTAAAAGAGATCAATGATCGTAAGATATCCATCACGGCATTAAAACTCACGCCTAAGGGTTTGGTTGAGCTCATATCTAAAGTTGAGGAGAATGTG
>JANNCL010000310.1:0-1990 GCA_031386565.1 Candidatus Omnitrophota bacterium | reverse complement strand
CGAGCGTTATGGGATCATGGTCTCATCCCAGGCGGAGCGGCTTAAACCATATGCCATTGATGTTAAGTCACCCATGAAGCCAATTAATTGGTTTCTAGAAGGTAAGGACGATGTGAGGTCTTCGTACTACCTGGAAGCTGTCGCGCAGAGTTTCATGTGCAAGGCTTAGAGCTAGATTGGGCTTGTGTAACCTGGGATGCTGATCTAAGACAGGCAAAAGCTGGATGGGAATTTTGGTCGTTTAGAGGGTCGCGCTGGAACAAGATCAATAAAGCAGAAAGAAAACAATATCTAAAAAATGCGTACCGTGTACTTCTAACCAGAGCTCGGCAGGGCATGGTGATCTTTGTGCCACCTGGAGATTCCGAAGATCATACACGGGAGCCTAAGTTTTATGATAAAACTTATGAGTATTTGAGGGAGATTGGGTTTGAGGAAATATAAAAAAGACGCATTGAGTTTTATAATGATCATTTAGGTGCCGGAAGATGAAAGATTTGATGGAACTTTTCTGAGGTTGAGGGATAGTGGGGTAATGGAGATTGGTTGACATTGTGGTATATATGTGGTATTTTTGTGGTATAGAATAATGAATAAGAGGAGAAGATCTCTATGTCAGCAAGCTTATTTGATACTGTTCCACAAGATCATCTTTCTTTTTACGAAGGGAAGAAGCCTGATTATAACAGAATTGCGGGATTCCTTCATTTTAATAAGGAAGACGTTGCCAAGGCTACCGGTTTTTCTAGGAATTCTGTTCGATTTGACGATGACAGAATGTCGTCCGAATTAAAAGAAAGAATAAAAGAATGGGCTACGCTGTTGAATTTAGTAGCTGGTTTCTTTAAAGGAGACGAAGAAAAAACCTACCTTTGGTTTACTACCATTAATCCGCTTCTAGGGAATGTGGCTCCACGGGATATGATCAGGTTTGGCAGGTTTAAGAAGTTGCTGAAATTTGTTATGAACGCTTTGGCCGAAAATAAAGGGTAGCTTCTATGCATCCTCGGCATTGGCCGCAACAGCCTCGAAAGCCAAATAAAAAGAATATTCACTATCTGCTAGATGAATTTTCAGCAGCCGATATAAAAAAATGGGGCGATGCAAAAGACCTTCTTTTAAGGTATCACTGGGAGTTTTATAGTAACCTTGCTTTTCAAAGATCAAGAATTTCTGATGAAATTAAGCAATCACTGCTTGAAGCTGCTGCAAAGAACTATACCATTACAAGATGGCAAAGGATCGTTAAACACAAATTCTCAGTAGAGCCATTATCTGTGAAAGGGAGCTTGTCTGATCCGGGGGGAAGATTTAATATAGGTGAAATAAACCCTAATCAATACCAAATATTTCCTGCGCTTTATATTGCTTCAAATAAAGAAACAGCTCTACAAGAAGCTCTTAGTCAACATATTCTTCCAGGGAAAGAAGAAGAAGCTTTAAATTCTGCCCTGACAAATACTGTTTCAACATCAAACATTTCAATAAGCGGCAGAATTGATAGTTATATTGATCTCAATTCTCCGGAAAGGTTAAAACCTTTTATAAATTTATTTAAGGATTTCAAAATACCAAAACATGTTTATGAAATAGCTAAGTATTTCAAATTTCCAGAACCCCCGACTGTAATTACAACAATTTCTAAACTCATGGAAGCTTTATTGGCTCCAAATTGGCGTGAATGGCCAATGCAGTATGACGTGCCGGTGGCTTCTCAAATATTTGGACAATTGGTAATGGCCGCTGGCATTGAAGGGATTCTTTATCCTTCAAAATTCTCAAAAAAGAACTGTTTAGTTATTTATCCTCAAAATTTTGATGATACTAATGGATCTTTAATTCAGCTTGATGATCCTGCACCAAAAGAAACTAAGGTTCTGAAATGGGACCATGCAACATGGAAACAATTCGGGACTGATCTATAATTAATTTCATGTAATAGCACTTAGAAGACGAAAAACGTCGATTAAAGCATATGGTGGATGTTCAG
>JANNCL010000292.1:0-3958 GCA_031386565.1 Candidatus Omnitrophota bacterium | reverse complement strand
TGCCTGCCGGCAGGCAGGGGAGGGGAATACTATCAAACATTAATTCCGATACTGGCTTGATATGTTAAATAGCCGCCGGAGAAATTACGGCATTTAAAGCCCCGCTGGCTTAAAATGCGGCAGGCTAAATAACCGCGCAAGCCGACCTGGCAATAGGCTAGATATTCTTTATCCTTAGACAATTTTCCTAATTCCCCGCGGAGTTCATCAATCGAAATATTAATAGCACCGGTAATCATCCCTGCGGCTGCCTCTTTCGCCGAACGCACATCCAAAATCACCTGATCTTGCTTCACATTCTTAATGTCTTCTATATAACAATGCTGAACATCTCCTTTTAAAGCGTTAGCGGCAATAAATCCCAAAAAATTAACCGGGTCTTTCGCAGAACCATACGGCGGAGCATAACACAACTCCAGATCCTGCAGATCATATACTGTCATCCCGGCCCGTAATGCCACCGCCAAAACATCGATCCGTTTATCAACCCCGCTTTCACCCACCGCCTGAGCACCAAAGATCTTGCCGGTTTTTGGATCGAACAATAGTTTCATATGGATCTGTTTTGAATTTGGGTAATAGCTGGCATGATCATTGCCATGCGTATACACTTTCGCATACGGCATATTCATCCGCGTGAGAATCTTTTCATTGATACCCGTCATCGCGATTGTCAGATCGAACAATTTACATACGGCTGTTCCTTGTGTGCGCTTATAGACGCTATCGCGTTTAAGAATATTATCTGCCGCAATACGGCCCTGACGATTTGCCGGGCCTGCGAGCGGTATCAAAGACCTGGTGCCTGTTACGAATTCCTCAACTTCTACCGCATCTCCCACCGCATAAATATTGGGATCATTGGTCTGCATATTTTCATAGGTCGCAATACCACCACGGGCACCGATATCTAATCCCGCCTCTTTGGCTAAATGCACATCCGGCTTAACACCGATGGCCAGGATCACCATATCAGTAGTGATGGAAGTTGCATCGCTTAATTCTACATGAACTTTCAAATCTTTCGGCAGAATAGCTTTAACGGAAACACCGAACTTAACACTAACACCATGCTTGGACAATTCCTGATGCAAATAATACGCCATTTCGGGATCCGCCGGTCCCATCACCTGCGCTGATAACTCAATGACCGTGACAGCCAATCCCCGCTCTCTCAATGCTTCTGTCATCTCTAAACCGATATAACCACCGCCAACGACAACGGCATGTTTAGCGCCTTTAGCATCAACATAATGCTTGATCTTATCCATGTCCGCAATATTACGCAGCGTCATCACTTGTGGTAATTCCAACCCGGGCATAGGAGGCTTGATGGGCTCCGCTCCAGGGCTCAAGATCAACGCATCATACGATTCACTACGGATCGCCCCAGTAGTCAGATCTTTGACCTCAATATACTTATCTTGTCGATTGACCTTAATAACCTCGGTCTTAACGTTGACAATGATGTTAAGTCTCCTCAATAATGAAACAGGGGTCTGGATAATTAATTTCTCCCGATCTTTAATGGCGCCGCTGATATGATACGGCAGACCACAATTCGCAAACGACACATGCTCCCCGCGTTCGAAGATCACGATCTCAGCATTCTCCGATAAACGCCTGGCTCTTGCTGCTGCCGACGCACCGCCTGCCACACCGCCAACGATCAAAATCCTCATATCATCCCCTTATTTTTTAAACATGCTTAATAACTATGCTCATCTAATTTCACTTTACCTCTGAAGATCCAGTAAATGCTGATCGTATACGCTAGAACAACCGGCATGCCGATCAAGGCAATATTAAACATAATGCCCAGTGTTTTAGCCGATGAAGCTGCATTATAAATCGTTAAACTATTCTCTGGTAGCGGATTGGAATACACCATATTGGGGAATATCCCGAAACCAAACAAGAACATGAACAATACAATGGCAAATGATGATGACAAGAACGCAAAAAAATCCCAACCTTTTGATATGCATCGGGGAATATTAGCAATGGCCAATAATTTAACGACAGGAATGAGGAATAAGACAGGATATTTTTTAAGGTGTGCCACCATATGCGGCGCATACAGCATTGTGGCCATGGTCAAAACGATGTAGCTGATCACAAAGAAAATGATCGTATTCTTAACCCAGACCCTGGCTTTATTATGGAACTCCCCTTCTGTTTTCATCACCACATAAATAGCCCCATGCATCATGCACACTGAAAGCACCGTCACCCCGCATAACAGGGCATAAGGATTGAGCAAACTGAAAAATGTTCCCTGGAATTCTTTATCCGCCCCCAAAGGTATGCCCCAGATCAGATTACCAAGTACCACCCCGAATAAAAAAGCACATAAAATGCTGGCAACGGAAAAAGCTACATCCCATGTTTGCCGCCACCAGGGAAAAGGCATTTTAGAACGAAATTCAATGGCTACCGCACGAAAGATCAACGCAAAGATCAACAAAAAAACAGCTAAATAAAACCCGGAGGCCAGCGTCGCATACACATCCGGAAAAGCCGCAAATAAAGCACCCCCGCCTGTTACTAACCACACCTCATTACCATCCCAAACAGGACCGATGGAATTGATCATGAGCCTGCGCTCAGTATCACCCTTCGCAAATAAATGCAAAGCCCCAACACCCAGATCAAAACCGTCAAGGATGGCGTAACCTGCCAACAGAACACCCACCAGAATGAACCACGTCAAATGAAGATCCATACATAACCTTTCTGTTAAGCCCGATGCGTATCTGCTGATGCATCTGCTGAACCATCTTCCGGCCCATGCTTGATCTTTGAATCAAACAAGAAAATATACAAAACAAAAAGCAAAAGATAGATCACGGTGAACATGACAAGCGAAGTCATTACTTGATTAGCTTTGACTGCTTTCGATAAACCTTCACTGGTGCGCAATAATCCCCAGACGATCCACGGTTGACGGCCAACCTCTGCCGCCATCCATCCCAATTGATTAGCGATCTGCGGTAATAATACCGATGGAACCAGAATTCTTAACAACCATGTCGTTTCAAACAATCGACCGCGCCATAAATAAATCAAGCAAACAACGGTCAATAATATCAGGAAGACCCCGATCGCCACCATCACATGATATGCCTGAAAAACAATATTGATCGGAAGCATATCTTCTTTCTTAAAAGCATTGATACCTTGGACAGGTGACTTGTTATCACCATGGATCATAAAACTCAACATACCGGGTATCTTAATGCCGTATTTAACTTCCCGCGCCTTCTCATCCACATATCCAAATAAAAAAAGATCTGCAGGTTCATTCGCCGGATAATGCCCTTCCATGGCCGCTAATTTCGTAGGTTGACGCTTAGCAACACCTTCCGCACTGATGCGGCCGGTGACTAATTGGGTAATTGTCGCGATCAACGCCACGATCAAAGCTACGCGCATCGATATCTTGGCAAATTCAACATGGCGTTTCTTAAGCAAATAATACGCGCTCACACTTAAAATAAAAAACGCCCCAGTGCTCCACGCCGCAATGAGTACATGGCTTAGACGTTCCATGGAGGACGGATTAAAAACCATGGCCCAGAAATCGGTTATCTCGGCACGGGCATGTATCCCCTCTCCGACAATATGAAACCCTGCCGGTGTTTGCATCCAGGAACCGGCAACAACAATCCACACGGCGGAGAAATGAGCGCCTAAACAAACCAACAAAGCCGCGACCCAATGCATCAAAGGACTGACTTTATCCCAACCAAAAAGTAGGATCGCCAAAAAACCCGATTCTAAGAAGAACGCAAAAACCCCCTCTGCCGCTAACGCTGAACCAAAGACATCGCCCACATAACGGGAATAGGTGGACCAGTTCGTCCCAAACTCAAACTCCATCACAATACCCGTCGCGACTCCGATGGAAAAAATGAGGCCGAAGATACGCACCCAAAAGTGGGCCATCTGGCGATAC
>JANNCL010000271.1:0-4615 GCA_031386565.1 Candidatus Omnitrophota bacterium | reverse complement strand
GGACATCTTTGCCGTGCAGGATGAATCCTATATGATCTGCTAGTTTTGGGAATGCGCTTAAATCTGCCCCATTTAGGACTTTAAGTAACACAGCTCCCATTTCTTCTGGACTGAACTTATCCCCCATGTACCTCAGCTTCTCTATGATCATAGTGTTCACATCGAGGTTACCTTTAGCAGCAAACCGTTCAATGATGTTTGCCTTTTCAATAGGCACATCATAGGCGAGCATATCCAACGCAATCCTGATCTCATCCAGATTGGTCTCCCCTGATGCTAGGGTATCCTCGATGATTTTCTTTGCCAATTGTGGGTACTGGTACGCCACATCATACGAAATCGTATACTTGAAGAGAACAGGCACCTGATTCCACAGTGTTTGGTTTTCGCGAATTTCTTTGAATAGAAGTGATTTAAGCTTGAACCAAGCTCTTAAGAACAGTGCGTTGGCAGAATTGACTGACACCTGATCGTGTAACTTTTTTAAGAAATTGACTATGTCCACTGGAGTAGGGTACGATAGGCTTAGAAGCTCGGCATCTTTGTCAAAATCTTCGACTTTTAGATGCCATTTTCTCTCCATGATATTATCTACTGCCCATTTCCATCTGTCTTTTGTTGGGGCTGTCTTTAATTTTTCCACTATGTCCCCCTCTACAGCAATATCCCATCGAGAGGTATAGTAGCGTACAATTCTAAACTCCGGGCCATTTGGAAATTTCTCCAGTAACGGCAGAATTTCTTCATCTTTGACCTCTTGCCGTGCCCACCAGCTAAAGAGCCAGTTTTCAAAGGCGCTAAGCACTACATTGTCTTTTTCGGCTTCAATAAGTTTGTTTTCCTTTACGAAGCTTAACATTTCCTGATTTTCCGAATCGATGCTGCTCTGCAAGGGGATTTCTTTGCCGCCCCCTCCACCTAAACCGAATCTGCCTATGTCCTCTACTATATCGATAGCGTATGATCGGACTTTGGGTCGCGCATCCCGAAGCATTCTTTTTAGAAGTGCAATGGCCTGTTTTCTCATATTTATAACTACGTCTGTAGCAGGCAGTAGTCGACTTCCAACTTCCATTCCACCATAGGTGGCTTCGCTATATTCATGCGAGCCCGCAAGTATTTCATCCAGTGCGTTTTTTAGAAGTTCGGCTCCTTTTGCATCGGATGAAGCGTCATTAAGGCACTCCGACAAAGCCGCTAATGTGGGTAGAATCTTTGTTTCGATGTTGTTGTACAAAGGTGAGACACTTTTCTTGATGAGAGAGTTCGGCTTGTAGTTGTCATACATTCCTAGTTTGCACTCATTCTTCGCTCTGATGATCAATTTTACGATCTCGCCGCGAGAGCATGAACTTCTAAACAGGCTCGTTATTACTGGCCCAAATTCATCGGTTGTGAGGCCTAAGTCTGTCATGAATGTATGAAGCAGGTCTACCGTCTTAGCTGGTGAGATGTAACAGATTTCCTTAAGATTCTCTAGGATTTGCCTTTTTTCGTAGTGATCGTACTGTTTTGCGTTTTGTATCCAGTTAGAAATTACACCGTCGATGATAGCCTTCAAGGTAATATCATCTCCGTACTTTATTGTGGCACCCAAGTTGCAGAAAATGTTGTGCGGGTGAGTGTCGAACCAGTATAAGAATACGTCCCTCTTCTCATCCTCCTTAAGGTTCTTCATCCTTTCTAAGAGGAATATGTCCCCTATCATGTCTGGAATGAATCTGACAAGACCACCAATCTTTCTCAATACTTTTTTGTCTACAAGCAGATCGAGAATAGCCTTGAAGGTTTCAGGTGTGACATTAAATTTCTGAGAGGCCTTGGCGAGAGTTCTGTCGTCTGAAATATTGATAGGGCTTAATATGGTTAAATGTAGCAATAAATCTTCTGTATCTACCTGAATCTTTTTTGACGCTAAAGCTCTCTTCGTATCTCTAATCAAAGATTGCAAAATGGTCTGCTTGATCATTTCAAAATTATAATCAGAGACTTGCTTGATGTGTCTTCCTACTTGCACTATAAGGAAAGGATTTGGGTAGGTACGTACAATTAAATCTTCGTTCTTAACGGTCCCCTGATTCGCTACGGCTCTCAACAAAGCCTTTAGTTCATCCGATGTCCACGTTGGTATTTCCGTCCTGAAGGCGATAGGCTTACTTCCCGTGCCGATCAATGCGTCATCTAGCATTGAGATACCTGAAGTTCTTGTAGCTAGCACCAGTTTAATATCAATTCCGGATTTTAAAGAGCATTCAATTAACTCCTTAATATTATCGGCGCGGTCTGTGTCGTCTAAGACCAATACATACTTGTGTTTTATACTTCCGTTATTTCTTACGCCAATTTCATCGGAGAAGGCTTCTTGGATATTGCGTACGCCACTTCTAACAAACCAGACTTCTCGATCTAATTTAAAAGTGTTGGTGATCTGGGCAAGTTCTCTAAGAAAATGACTTTTACCATATCCTCCGGGAGCATGTATGACAAATATTTTTTGATGTTTATTGTTTATGAAGTCTACGTATTCACTAAGCCTGTCCTTTATTGCCTTTATTTCTCCTATGCTATCCTGAATTTCGGTTAAGTCGTTGTCAGCCTCTTCGAAATAAATCGTTGAGGGAACAAATAGAGGAATAACAGGACCACCAAAGAAATACGACCTCAAGAAAGGTTGTCTTTCTATTTTTATGGTTAGGGCTTCACGCGCCCATACGTATAAGGAAAAGACTGTATCTTTGTTTAAAGCCTGTAGTGCCTGTATGTACGGAACGCTTAGCTCTGCATTTGTTGCTACTATCAAATGAGTCGCTTTATTCCTTTTGGCCTTCTCTAGTTCTTTGGGTATTTCTGTCTTGAGATAATCGAGGGCTTCTTTGTTCGAATGCTTGGTGTATTTTGCTTGAATACAGATATGGCCAGATAGATTTTCTTCCTCATACCGGTCAGTGTAGGCATCATAGCCCCCATCGGCACCAATGTATGGGCTGGAAGGCAAGAATCCCGGTGATCGGCATTCCAAGGAAGCAAGATGACTGATTAGTCTCTGAAATGTTTTATCGTTATCAATCTTTAACCAATCTAACATTGATATTATTGCTCCATATTAAAACGGGCATGAACCCTACTAAATCAAACCGCTTAAATGTTTAAATAGCACAGCCGTAATCGCCAAGTAATCGCCAGAATCGCCAAGTGGTCTCCGACTATAATTTAGCAGATAATATATTTCTGGCTGCGTCCTTTTCCCACAGGTCTTAAGACTTTCTTTCTAAGAATATCTTTTAAATCTACTCGAGCTCCTTCATCAGAAAGGCCACTCAATTTCCGATATTCTCTATTAGTGATACTTCCTTTTTCTTTTACATACTGAATTGCTTTTATTTGTCTTTCACTTAGACCTGCCTGACTCAAAACACTTTCGGTATAAATATCCCGCGCTAATACCGTTCTAAACTCAACATTACGTTTAAGAATAAATTGTGGCTCAGGCAATCCTTGCGCTTTGCACTGCTTAACCATTTCATTGGTTCCCGACCCGAAGCGTTCAATATAGTCCGCATTAAAGAAGCCTTCAGCAATAAGTGGATTGGCCGGATGCGATGTATGGATCTTCTTTAAATCTTCAATGGATAAATCTGATGGCAGACTACCCGAGTTCCAAACCTCAACCCGATCTGCAAAAACCATTACTTGAACACCGGAAGTATTATTATAATTTCGGTGCGCTACGGCATTTACAATGGCCTCTTCAATAGCAAACAAAGGAATCTCTGGCGTTCTTTTAGCTTGAGCCTTTCCTTCTTGTTGGTGTAATGCAATCTTGATCGAATCTAATACAAAACCAACCGCCTTATCCACCTGCTCAAATAGGTTATCGTTATAAACTTGAAAATTTAAAAAAGGCTTAACTACTTCCGTACCCGCAAACTGTGCACACTTAATTTCTGCCTGCAAAATAAACTGATGGGGATTTTTACCAAATAGAAGTACTGCCGCATTGGTCAATTGCCCCTTATTTAAAAATTTCAAATGTGTAAAAACTTTTTTAACCGGCGTGTCCACAGCAAATGGGAAATTGCGTTTAGCTTTGGCAGTTCTTATGAACCACCTAACCTTCTCCAAATCAATATCTTTGAATGTTGCCCCTTCGCATATTCTCTGGTCAAAATTGCCACGCCCAACTATACCCTTTTCCTTCAAAAAACTAACGAGGCTGTCAAAAACGAAACCTGTTAATTCATCAGTATTATTAAAACGTTTATAACTATGCCCTTTGCGAGGATCTTTGATTTCTTTGATAAGCTTTTGGATTCCAGCTTCACGATTTTTGTCATTCTGGGCATTTTCTCCTTTTATAAAAAGAAAGATTTCTTTCTTGGCCTTTTGGGCTGCTCGAAGCTCTTCCTCTACAGGAGATAATTTACCATTAGTGACGCCGCCATATTGATTCCCAAGAATACCAATATAAATATCGCAATGTTTGACCTCTGCAAAAACCATTACTTGAACACCGGAAGTATTATTATAATTTCGGTGCGCTACGGCATTTACAATGGCCTCTTCAATAGCAAACAAAGGAATCTCTGGCGTTCTTTTAGCTTGAGCCTTTCCTTCT